>NZ_JBNHGE010000003.1:0-231898 GCF_059090935.1 Arthrobacter sp. Y3223166
CGCCTTCGGCTGACCCGGCACCTCCGGCTAGCACCGCGCCTTCGGCTGACCCGGCACCTCCGGCTAGCACCGCGCCTTCGGCTGACCCGGCACCTCCGGCTAGCACCGCGCCTTCGGCTGACCCGGCACCTCCTGCTACCGCGCCGGCTCCGGATGGTGCGGAGCAAGCCTTCGCCGGTTATGACGGCGCTGGTGATTTTCTGGCCCGGCTGGCGTCGGGTGCCGCCCCGCGTGCCGTGTTGGCCAGCCACAAGTCCTACGGCCCTGCTTCGTGGACAGCCCAGGTAGCCCACGCCGTGGCGAGCGTACGGCAGAGCGGCCGCGGCGCCGTCGTCGTCGTTCCGGACGCCAAGGACCTGGCGCGGCTGGAAGCCGAATTGGAGCGCGTCCTTGGCGCGGACCAGTATGTCCGCCTGACCGCCGAGGACGGGCCGACGCCCCGCTACCGGAACTACCTGCGGTTGCTGCATGGCGACGTGTCGGTGGCCGTGGGGACGCGCTCGGCCGCCTTCGCTCCGGTGCAGGATCTGGGACTGGTGGCGATGTGGGACGACGGCGACGACCTGTTGCTGGAGCAGCGTTCCCCGTACCAGCATGCGCGCGAGGTGTTGTTGCTGCGCACGGCACAGGCCGGTTGCGCGGCCCTTTTCGCCGGGGTCTCGCGCAGCGGCGAAACACAGCGGTTGGTTGAGAGCGGCTGGGCGTCGGCGCTCACACCTGCCCGGCCGTTCTTGCGCCAGGCCACCCCGCGGATCCTCAACACCGCGGATTCGTTCCAACAGGAACGCGATCCCATGCTGCGCCACGCCCGTCTGCCGCATGCCGCGTGGCTTGCCGCCAAGGAAGGCCTGGAGCGCGGCCCGGTGCTGGTCCAGGTGGCGCGGACCGGCTTTTCACCTGCCCTTGCCTGCCAGGACTGCCGCGCGCCTGCCAGATGCACCGACTGTAATGGGCCTCTAGCGCAGCCGGGCCGGTCCGCGGCGCCGGCGTGCCGGTGGTGCGGCCGATTGGCCACGAACTACTCCTGCCCCGAATGCGGGTCCCACAGGCTCCGGGCCTCTGCGGTCGGCGCCCTGCGCACGGCGGAAGAACTGGGACGTGCGTTCCCAGGGGCGACGGTCGTGTCTTCCTCGGGGGAACACATCAAGTCCGTGGTCGAGTCACGTAAAGCCCTGGTGGTCGCAACACCGGGAGCCGAGCCGGTGGCGCCCGATGGGTACGCCGCGGCGTTGCTGCTGGATGGCAACGCCATGCTCAGCCGCGAGTCTCTGCGCACCCCCGAAGACGTGCTGCGCCGGTGGTTCCGCGCCGCGTCGTTGGTGCAGCCGTCGTCCGAAGGGGGGCTGGTGGTAGTCACCGCCGACCAAGACGCGGTTGTGGCGCCGTTGGTTCGGTGGGACCCAGCCGGCGCCGCAGCCCGGGAAATTCAGTTGCGGCGTGAGCTTCAGCTTCCCCCAGCCGTGAGGATCGCTGCCCTGACCGGGAAGCCCTCAGGCATTGAAGCCTTCATGGCGGACTTTGAGCTCAGCGGCAGCCTTCGAAGCGTCGGACCCGTTGAGCTTCCGGCCCGATCGGGGGAGAGCAGCGAGCACCGCCTGCTGCTGTTCTTCAGCTATCAGGACGGACCCCGCGTGACTGCCGCGCTTCGTCACCGCAAGGCCGCGCTGTCCGCCAAGCGGGTCCCCGACCCGGTGCAGGTGCGCTGCGACGGGACCGACCTGCTGTAACCTTCCGCACGCGCGGTCCGGCGCCGGGCGCGGGAGCAGGGGCTGCTTTTGTTTCCGCCGGCGGAGTGCCTGGTAGTGGTGGCGGGGTGGAGGTGTAGGTGTGGCCGGTGGGTGTAGTGGTTTCCACCGTGTGGTGTGGTCCGTCAAGGGTGCGGCTGGACCAGCCTTCGGCTTCCTTTGACTGGTTGCATTGTTCGCACAGTCCCTGGCCGTTGGCCATGGTCGTTTCACCGCCTTGCCTCCAGGGCACGATGTGGTCGATGTGCCGGATCGGGGCGTCGCACCAGGGCCTTGCGCAGACGGCGTCGCGGGCGTGGATCATCCGGCGCATCCCGTCGGGGAATCTCCGTGCGGCCGAGTCCATCCCCAGCAGCTGCCCGGTCCCCGGCGCGGTGTAGAGGCGGCGGACCCAGACGTCCTCCACGCTGGCCTGTTGCAACACCTTGGTGCGTTGGGCCTGCTCGCGGGCGGTCTTCCACCCCGGCTCGGTCCCGGCCGGCGGCGCCTGCTGCCCGGCCCCGCCCGGCGGGCTGCCATCGGCTGCCGGCGGTTGCGGCGGGCGGGTGAGGTTGCGGGCGTAACCGGCCGGGACGATGCCGTGCCCGGTCAGCCAGGCCGGCTCGGCCTCACCCCGGAGCAGGGCGCGGTCGGTCATCACCAACTGGATTTCCAGCCGGGCCGGGTCGGCGGTGCTGCGCCCGGTGACGCGTTCGAACACGGTATCGGCCATCAGCTGGCCCCGCGACCGGGGGTCGCCCGTGCTGCGCAGCCGGTCCGCTTCCTTGTGCAGGGCGGCCATCACCGCCACCCCCTGGACGACCGGCAGCAGGGTCCGGACCGAGACCATCGTGTCCGGTTCGGGCCGGGAGGACACATGCCGGTCCGCTTCGGCCTTCGCAGCCCGCTCCACCACCGAGCGGGGATCGAGCCGGTAGGCCAGGCGCTTGGCTTCGACCCGCAGCGCCCGGTTCCCGAGCCCGCGCAACCGCTCCCGGTTCCCGGCCAGTTCCCGGTCCACCCGGGCCCGGTGCTCCCGGGACAGGCAGCCGGTCTCCTGGGCCAGGATCTCGGCCCGGTATTCATTCAGGTGCCCTGCGGCGAGGGCGGCCAGGGTGTGCGGCATCTGTGCGACCAGGGTCCGGGAGAGGTTCAGCACGACCGAGGCACGGTGCGGGGACTCGCGCCTAGCCAACCCGATCTGGGCGGCCACCCCGGCGCCCTGCCGGTCTTTCGGGACCCCGGCGCAGGCACGGCGGGCACGCACCGATTCCTCCAACGCGACCTGCACCCTGGCCTGCGCGGCCGCCGCGGCAGCCTTCAAACCCTCCAACGCCGTAAGCTCCTCCACCAACTCCCGCTCCGACGCACCCACGTCGATGCCCTCGAGGGCGGCAGCCGCAGCCCGAACAGCGGCAGAATCCACCGGTGCCGAGTCCGGCCCAGCGTCCCGCCTCGAACCGCTGCCTGCAGGTGATACCGGGGCAAGCACTGCTGCGGCGGGAGGATCGGGTACGGCCGGATCAAACATCTCAGCGTCTCAATCTTCAGCATGCGTACTGCATGGCCTCGACTACGAACGGTCACGAACCCTGCACGGATCCGCAGACGCCGCCGGCAAACCCCAGAATCCGGCGGCCAACGATGGTGCACAACTGCTACTGAAAAAAGGCTATCGGCCGCCACTGACAGTTTCGGAGGGTGCGGCCTCCGCATGCGCATCCGCATCCGCCTCCGGTGACGCTGCCGGTGGCGGTGACGATGACAGCGATGGTGCAGGTGACGGCAGCACGGCAAACGGTGGAGTGGGCCCTGCTCGAAAGCGCCACATTGAAACGGAACTCCACCGTCAGCCGCAGCTCAACCCGCTCGCGCGGTGTGGGAAGAAGAAATGAGTCGACGTGTCGATCGGGCGCTTCAGGATCGACATCCAACGGCTCCTTCCCGCCTGCCGGCCACCAAACTACCGGGACCGGCCCCGCCGTCGTTCCAGCACTTCCTCGGCGGCGGCGACCAGCTGCTTGGCCGACTCGTTCCAGTCGTAGGCCGCCGCTCGACGGATGCTGGCCTCCGACGCCGCGCGGAAGGCACCGGGCTGGTCGAGCGCCGCCACCGCCGCTGCGAAGTCTGCGGGCTCGTCCGGGTCCACGAGCGTGACGGCGCCGCCACCGACCTCGCGGAAGATAGGAATATCGCTGGCGATCACCGGTGTGCCGGCTGCCATGGCCTCGATCAGCGGCAGGCCGAAGCCTTCGTCACGGGAGAGGGTGACCAGCGCCGTGGCCCGTCGCAGCAGCTGCTGATACCCGTCGTCGGAAATCCCGTTGTGGAAGACCAGCCGGCGAGGGTCGACGGCCCGCGCCTCCAGTTCGGCCTGCCGATCAGGACGCACCGGGCTGAGCAGATGGAGCCGGTAGTCCGGCAGCAGCGCCATGGCGTCAACGATGGTTTCAACGTTCTTGTACGGCATGAACGAGCCCATGTAGAGCAGCGTCTTGTCGCGGCCGCCGGCGGGATCACGCGGCGCTCCCTGCGGCTGGGCGGCGTTGGAAACAATCCGGATCGGCCTGCGGGTGAGCCGGTGACGTTCCATCAGCGCCTGCGTGGTGTGGCTGATGGTGGCCACCGTGTCCGCACGGTTCAACAGCAGGCGCTGCGGCCAGTAGGCCTTGTGGTAGAGCCGCCACAGCCACTGCACCGGCTTCGGCAGGAAGCCCGGCGGTTTGGGGTGGGAGTAGTAGATCAGGTCGTGCAGCGTCAGGATAAGCCCGTATCTGCGGCCGAAACTGCCCATGGTCTGCATCGGGCAGACGACGACGTCGGCGCCCAGCTTGTTCACGCGGCGCGCCACGAAGAGTTCGGCGGGGGAGAGGGGACTGCTGATCTTGACCCAGGGCACGTCGGGCAGGAACTGCAGCTGCCGCTCGTCGTTGATCAGCATGCTCACGTCCGCCAGCCTGGACGCGGCCTCGATGAGGCTGGCGCCGTAGCGGCTGATGCCGTCCAGCTGGTCGGTTCGGGTGAACCGGGCGTCAATCAGGAGTTTCATGCACTCATTCCGTCGATGAAGTCCCGGATGAAGGCGGCCGCCGCTGCCGGGGTTTCGTAATGGATCAAATGCCCGACGGCGGGGATCACTTCCAGCCGGGAGTCCGGGATCATCGCCGCGAGCCTGCGCTGGCTGGCCACGGAACCGATGTCGTCCCGTTCGCCGGCGATCAGGAGGACCGGAAGCTCCAGCAGGCCGGCTACCTGCGCGACGTCGGCGGAGATGGAGGCCCGGAAGGCCTCCAGCACCACCCGGCGGTTCGCGAAGGCGCTGAAGTAGGCGTCGTGCTGCCCGTGGATGTAGGAACGCAGCTGCGGGTCGCGGGTCTTCGCCATCATGATGCTCATGCCCCGGACGATCAGCCGGTGGCGCAGCAGCCAGAGACCCAGCCGCTCGGGCAGCTTTGCCCCGGCGAAGTAGTAGAACCCGGCGAGCCGGGAGGGGATCGCCTTGGGTCCCTGCAGCGCGGGTTCGCTGATCGGGTTGACCAGGACGGCGGCCCGGAAGCTGCCCGGATGCGCCGCCAGGTAGTGGCCCACCACGATGGACCCGAAGGAGTGTCCCATGACGTAGGTGTCCGGGCCCAGCTTGAGTTCGCCGGCCAGGGCGTGCAGGAACCGGGTGTAACCCTCGATCCCGTGGCTGCCGGCAGTAAGCGGCTCCGATTCGCCGAAGCCGGGAAGGTCGGGGGCGATCACCCGGTAACCGGGCAGCCGGCCCACCACGAGTTCCAACCCGTGGTGATCACCGCGGAAGCCGTGGATGACCAGGAGGGTGGGCGCGCCGTCGTCGTCCGCGGGATATTCCCAGTAGCGCACCCGGGCGCCGTCGAGCAGAAGTTCGCGGCGCACCGCACGGTCGGCAACGGCGGTCACGCCGGGGTCCTTCCTGATTTCATGCCTTCGACTCTACCGACCTGCGGGCGCGTTGCCGCGCAGCGCGGCCAATGTTGCCCAGGGCCGACGACGGCGACCGCCGCGGGAGCGGCACAGGTGAGGGCACAGCCGGGGGCCGGCATCGGACAGGCGCGGGGCGCAGATACGGAGGCAGGCGCCGGCTGGCACACGCCGCAAGCGGGCCGCACGGCGGACGACGGCGAGGGCGCGCTCGATTGACGCTGCCGTGCGCCGCCGGTTAGGTTCAACAGCAGCCGGGCACCGAGGCCCGGATCGGAGCGTGGAGGACACAGATGGCGGAGTTCGTGCTGGCGATCGACCAAGGGACCACCTCCACGCGCGCGATTATTTTCGACCACGCCGGGACGCCGGTCTCCACCGGCCAGCGCGAGCACCGGCAGATCTTCCCGCAGCCGGGCTGGGTGGAACATGACCCGCTGGAAATCTGGGACAACACCCGCGAGGTGGTGGGCACGGCGCTGTCCCGGGCCAGCCTGACCCGGCACGACATCGCCGCCGTCGGCATCACCAACCAGCGCGAAACCACGGTGGTGTGGGAGAAGAGCACGGGCCGGCCGGTGTACAACGCGATCGTCTGGCAGGACGTTCGCACGCAGCAGATCTGCGATCAACTGGCCGCCGAGGGCGGCGTGGACCGCTTCCGGGAGCAGACCGGACTGCCGCTCGCGCCCTACTTCGCCGGCACCAAGCTGGCCTGGATCCTGCGCAACGTGGACGGGGCGCGGGAACGGGCCGAGGCCGGCGAGCTGCTGTTCGGCACCACCGACAGCTGGGTGCTGTGGAACCTGACCGGCGGGCCGGGCGGCGGCACGCACGCCACCGACGTGACCAACGCCTCCCGCACCCTGTTCATGGACCTGCGCACGCTCCAATGGGACCGGGAGATCCTGGACGCCTTCGGCGTGCCGGCCGCCATGCTGCCGGAGATCCGCTCCTCGTCCGAGCCCTATGCGACCGTGCACGGCTCGCAGCTGCTGCGGCACGTCCCGGTCGCGGGCATCCTCGGCGACCAGCAGGCGGCCACGTTCGGGCAGGCGGCCTTCAACCCCGGCGAGGCCAAGAACACGTACGGCACCGGGTGCTTCGTGCTGGTCAACACGGGCGAGGAGATCGTCAGGTCATCGCACGGCCTGCTGACGTCCGTGGGCTACCAGTTGGGCAAGGCGGCGCCGCACTATGTGCTGGAGGGGTCGATCGCCGTCGCAGGGTCGCTGATCCAGTGGCTGCGCGACAACCTGGGCCTGGTCTCATCCGCCCAAGAGGCGGAGCAACTGGCGGGCACGGTCGAGGACACCGGTGGCTGCTACTTCGTGCCCGCCTTCTCGGGCCTGTTCGCCCCGTACTGGCGGCAGGACGCCCGCGGCGCCCTGGTCGGCCTGACCCGCTTTGTGACCAAGGCGCACATTGCCCGGGCCGCGCTGGAGGCCACGGCCTTCCAGACCCGGGAGGTCCTGGACGCGGTGAACGCGGACGCCGCGGTGCCGCTGACCGGCCTCAAGGTCGACGGCGGGATGGTCGCCAACGACGCGCTGATGCAGTTCCAGGCGGACATCCTGGGCGTTCCCGTGAGGCGGCCGCGGGTCACCGAGACCACGGCGCTGGGAGCGGCCTACGCCGCGGGCCTCGCCGTCGGATTCTGGGAGGACACGGACCAGCTGGCCCGGAACTGGATGCAGGACAAGGTGTGGGAGCCGCAGATGCCTGCGGAAGAGCGGGAACGCAGGCTGCGTTTGTGGAAGAAAGCGGTCACCCGGACCTTCGACTGGGTCGACGACGATGTCCTGTGAACGTGCGGTAAAGTGGTCCCATGTTCGCACTGCTCCTTAGCTAGCCGCTGCCGCGGGGCCCAGGCCCTGCTTCAGCGGCCCGCCCCTCCGATGCCGAGGGGCTTTTGTGTGTCTAGGGGAGTCAGGCCAGTGCGCAGTACAGACAAAAGGACGAGGCAAGCACAGTGAGTACGCAGCCGGGAACGGAACAGCACGAGTACAGTTTCTCCGCCATGGAGGCCAAGTGGCCGGCCGTGTGGGAGGAACTTGATGTCTTCGCTCCCGCCGACGACGGTTCCCGCGAACGCCGCTACGTGCTGGACATGTTCCCCTACCCCTCCGGCGACCTGCACATGGGCCACGCCGAAGCCTTCGCCATGGGCGACGTGGTGGCCCGCTACTGGCGGCTGAAGGGCTACGACGTCCTGCACCCGATCGGCTGGGACTCCTTCGGCCTGCCGGCCGAGAACGCCGCGATCAAGCGCAACGCCCACCCCAGCGAGTGGACCTACGCCAACATCGACACCCAGGCGGCGTCCTTCAAGCGCTACGCGATCAGCGCCGACTGGTCGCGCCGGCTGCACACCTCCGACCCGGAGTACTACCGCTGGACCCAGTGGCTGTTCCTGCGGTTCTACGAGCGCGGCCTGGCCTACCGCAAGAACTCCCCGGTCAACTGGTGCCCGAAGGACCTGACCGTCCTGGCCAACGAACAGGTGGTCAACGGGGCATGCGAACGCTGCGGCACGCCCGTGACCAAGAAGAGCTTGAACCAGTGGTACTTCAAGATCACCGATTACGCCGACCGCCTGCTGGACGACATGGACGAGCTCAAGGGCCACTGGCCGGAGCGCGTGCTGGCGATGCAGCGGAACTGGATCGGCCGCTCCGAGGGCGCGCACGTCCGTTTCACGGTGGAGGAAGCGGGCGGACGCCCGGCCCAGGATGTCACGGTTTTCACCACCCGCCCGGACACCCTGAACGGCGCCACCTTCTTCGTGGTCGCGGCCGACGCGCACCTGGCGCTGGACCTGGTGGCCCCGGAACACCACGATGCCCTGATGGCCTACCGGGAGCAGATCAAGGCACTCTCCGACATCGAGCGCCAGTCGACCGAACGCGAGAAGACCGGGGTGTTCCTAGGCCGCTACGCGGTCAACCCGCTCAACGGCGAAAAGCTGCCGGTCTGGGCCGCCGACTACGTGCTGGCCGACTACGGGACCGGCGCCATCATGGCCGTGCCGGCGCACGACCAGCGCGACCTCGACTTCGCGAAGGCCTTCGACCTGCCGGTCCGCGCCGTCGTCGACACCGGGGAAGGGGATCCGGCCGAGACCGGGATCGCCACCAGCGGCGAAGGCACCCTGATCAATTCCGGCGAGCTGGACGGCCTGTCCAAGACCGAAGCCATCGCCCGCGCCATCGACCTGGTGGAGGCGGCGGGCACCGGCGAGAAGACCGTGAACTTCCGGCTGCGCGACTGGCTGCTGTCCCGGCAGCGGTTCTGGGGCGCGCCGATCCCGATCGTCCACTGCGACGAGTGCGGCGAGGTCCCGGTTCCCGATGACCAGCTGCCCGTGCGGCTGCCCGACGACCTGCGCGGCGAAGCCCTGTCGCCCAAGGGCACCTCGCCGTTGGCCTCGGCCGCGGACTGGGTCAACACCGACTGCCCGAACTGCGGCAAGGCCGCCCGCCGGGACACCGACACCATGGACACGTTCGTGGATTCGTCCTGGTACTATCTGCGCTTCGCCTCGCCGGACTACGCTGAGGGCCCGTTCGAGAAGGACGCCGCAGCCCGCTGGCTGCCGGTGGACCAGTACGTCGGCGGCGTCGAGCACGCCATCCTGCATCTGCTCTACAGCCGGTTCTTCACCAAGGTGCTCAAGGACATGGGCCTGATCGATTTCGACGAGCCGTTCCGTGCGCTGCTGAACCAGGGCCAGGTGCTCAACGGCGGCAAGGCGATGAGCAAGTCGCTGGGCAACGGCGTGGACCTGGGCGAGCAGCTGGACAAGTTCGGCGTGGACGCCGTGCGCCTGACCATGATCTTCGCCTCGCCGCCCGAAGACGACGTGGACTGGGCGGACGTCTCTCCCTCCGGCTCGGCCAAGTTCCTGGCCCGCGCCTGGCGGCTGGGACAGGACGTCGCCTCCGCTCCGGGCACGGAGTACGACGACGGCGACCGCGCCCTGCGCTCGGTCACCCACCGGACCGTTGCCGACGCGGCGGAACTGCTCGATGCCGGCAAGTTCAACGTGGTCATAGCCCGGCTGATGGAGCTGGTCAACGCCACCCGCAAGGCCATCGACGCCGGACCCGGTGCCACCGACCCGGCCGTCCGCGAGGCCACCGAGGCCGTGGCCATCATCCTGAGCCTGTTTGCCCCCTACACCGCGGAGGACCTCTGGGCCCGGCTGGGCCACGAACCGTCCGTGGTCAAGGCGTCCTGGCCGGCCGTAGACCAGTCCCTGCTGGTGCAGGACACCGTGACGGCCGTGGTGCAGGTAGCCGGGAAGGTGCGCGACCGGCTGGAGGTGGCAGCCGACGTCGACGCGGACGAGCTGGAGAAGCTCGCCCTGGCCTCGCCGCAGATCATCCGGACCCTTGACGGCCGCGGAGTGCGCAAGGTGATTGTGCGCGCGCCGAAGCTGGTCAACATCGTGCCGGCCTGACCGGCGGCCCGGCCCCGATGAATTGGCTCGAGCACCTCGTACAGCGGTCCAGGCAGCTGCTGCACCAGCAGCAGGCGCCTGCCCGGCCCGGGCAGGCGTCGCGGCACCGGGTCGCCGTCGTCACGGATTCGGCGGCTTCGCTGCCCGCGGACTGGGTCAACCAGCCGGACACCGCGGACTGGCTGCGGGTGGTGCCGATGCCGGTCATGATCTCCGGGCAGATTTACGGGGAAGGCGTCGACGACGTCGCGTCCGCCCTGGCGGTCGGGCTCGCCGAGGGGCGCGACATCAAGACGTCGCGGCCGTCCCCGGGGCTGCTGGAGCGGACCTACCGGGAGCTCGAAGACCTGGGCTTCGACGCGATCGTCTCCATCCACCTCTCGGCCGAGCTTTCCGGCACAATCGAAGCGGCGGGCCTGGCGGCCGACGGCGTGGGCATCCCGGTGGAAGTGGTGGACACGCGCAGCGCCGCGTTGGGTGAGGGATTCGCCGTCATTGACGCCGTCATCGCCGCGCAGAGCGGTCTCGACCGGCAGGCCGTGACGGAGCGGGCCAAGGCGGCCGCCGTGTGTTCGGACGTCTTCTTCTACGTGCCCAGCCTGGACCAGCTGCGCCGCGGCGGCCGGATTTCCGCGGCCTCCGGCCTGCTCGGCTCCCTGTTGGCGATCAAGCCGCTGCTGGCCATCCGCGACGGTGCCATCCTGCCGCTGGAGAAGGTGCGGACCGCCGCCCGCGCCCAGGCCCGGCTGCAGCAGCTGGTGGTGCGCCGGATCGAGGAACTCGACTACGAACCCCGGGTTGCGGTGCATTACTTCGGCAACGAAACCGAGAGCCGGGCCATCGCGGAAACCCTGCAGCAGTACCTGAGCGACGAGGTGCTGCTGACCCCGGTTCCCTCGGTCCTGGCCGCCCACACCGGCCTGGGCGTCGTCGCGGTGGTCGTCGGTCCGCCGACGCCGCCCCTGGACTAGTCGTTCCGGGGAACAACCTTTTGCTTACCTGCGGCACAACTCTCATATCGATACTCGTGTGCCAGTAATTCCAAAGGTGAAGGAACGACAATGAAACATGGCCGCGCCCGAAGTATGGACACGCGCTCCGAAAAGCAAACTGGAGCGCATCTCTGATCACGCCATGTGGTGGCTGCCCATGGTGGCTTTGCTGCCTGCAAATATGCTGCTGCCGAATGCGGACCTGGGCGCCCGGATCCTCGCCAGCCTCGGGGTAGTCATCCTCGTCGAAGCCCTGCTGCTCGCCGGTGTGAGACGCGACAAACGCAAGCGTCTGATCGTGGATATCGAAGAACGCGGGATCATTGATTGCCTCCTCCGGTACCCCAACGCTGTGCCCGGGTCACTGCGCGACCGCTGGGCACCCGGGTCGGCTCAGCTCAAACCAGGCACCATCGTGTTCAGAGAGCGCAACGTCATCGAACCCTTTGGCCTGGACCAGGCTATCGGAGCCCCCCGAATCCTCCATGTCCAGCCACTCCCCGAGCAACGGGTGCCGCCTCCGCATACGCGAAAGGAGCTCCGAAGGGACCAGCGCGTGGTCAGTATCCGAACGAGCGACGGTGAAGTGGAAGTGGCAGCTGATGAGATGAGCCTCAACTCCTTGCACCGGCTCGTCTACGGAACAAACGATGGCGATTGAACGCTCACAACCGTGGTCGAGGCACGCCGGGCGAAGCCGGCGGTGATGCCAGGCCTAAGCGAGCTGCTCCAGTTTGTAGGTAGCCATGACGGGGCCATCATCTCTAACAGGTACCGGGAAATTTGTTGCTCAACGCGACACCAGCTTCAGGAGTACCTAGGCCCGGGCTTTACTGCGACCGAGCGCCGGCCGGCCCACGCTGCCATCAACAGCCCTGCCAGCACCGCCGCGCCGGCGAAGCCCCGCGGCGAAGCCCATCCGAGCTCCGGCAGCGTCAGCGCCACTGCAACGACCGCGCAGGAGAGCAGGAACTCGACGGCGGCTCGCAGGAGCCGCTGCCTGTAAGCAGGCGACGCGATGAAGTGTGCCAGCGGTACTACCGGCACGATGGCGAGTAGGGCGGTACCGAGAAACGGGTAGAGCCCGTAAAAGACGAAGAACAGCGACGACGCCGCCAGGAGCACCACGAAAAGTGCCAGCTTTGCCGCCCGCTGCGTCCCGCCGTAATCGTCCCAGCGCCGGCAGACGATGGCCCAGGCCGGCAGGCCCAGCAACCAAAGCCCGCCCCAGTAGCCGGTGCCCAGCACCCACAGCGCCACCATCAACAAACCGGGCAGAACGAATGCCAAGACGCGGCCCCAAGTGACATCTCTGCGACCAGGACCGTAAATGAACAGCCCAATCACTGCGTACACGATCAAATACCCAGGCAACAGCTCAGCATCGGGCCGGGTCGCCAGCTCAAGGAGGAGGAACAGCATGCCAATGGCTGCGACAGCCACAGCGGCCACTACCCAGGGGCGGCCTGGAGCCGCCACATCGTCAAGCCACGCCCGCCGATGCATCAGGGTTTCCATGCCTGCAGTATTGCAGAGCGGGCGGTAGATACCCCGCCCGCTCTGCCGCCCATCCTGCACGCCGCACATCAGGACGCGGCAGCATGCGGGTGTTCGCAGGATTGATCAGAAGTCTCGAACGTGGAAGACAGACTTGAGGTTCAACTGGCGCCGGGGCTGGCTTTCTTTGAGGTTGTCGATTAGAACCGATGCTCCAACCCACGTCGCGCCGATTTCGTGGGTGAGTCGTTGGAGCGCCAAGAGTTGACCGCCTGTATCGACCAAATCGTCCACGGCAAGGACGCGGTCTCCGGATCTGATGAGGCCTTTGGGGAGCCCAAGTTGAAGGTGGCGGTCTTTATAGTCGGGCTGGCTCGTGACTGTGACCCAGGGATCGCTGTCGAAGGTTGGGGCTGCGTCTTTTGGCACTGGACAGAACCCGACGCCCAGAGTCGACGCAGTCAGTGCCCCTGTCAGGTACCCGCTGGCGGACGGGCCAATGACAACGGTGGGAGCGGCTGCGCGGAAAGGTTCGGCGAGCAGTTCGCCTATGCCGGCCAAAACCTCTGGCTCCCGCCACCAACTAAAAAGATTGAAGTAGTTTTGGTTGATTGAGCGGGTCGTTTTCCACTCGAATAGCTCCGCCATACGCTGTCGGAGTGCTCTAGGTTTCGCGGCCATGGGCTGAATCCTAATATCCAAGACCGTTTCGCAGGCATCCCCATGCCTAGCTGGAACCATGCCACCAGTGGGAGTGCGAAAGCGCTGAGAATGCCCCGTTGCTTGGCCTGCCGCCGCGGTCCCTTGGGGACTTCGGAACGAATCCGGGGGCTTGTTATCTTGGGTAACCTCCTGCTTCACGCCCGAAGTCGACGGGCTACGGCCAGTATGTCCGCTATTTTCGGTCCGTGCGGGGCGCGAATAAGCGTCGAAAACCTTTGAGCGGCGTAGGCCGGGAAGCTCGCTCTTCATAGTGCCCCCGAAGATCCTGCAGAAGGTTTTCGTATTCGGTCCGCTCAAAGGTGAAGGACTGGCTCGGGAAGATCCAAGGCTCGTCGTCAGCGGCCTGCCAGCCGAATCTCTGCCATGTGATTGTCTGGGGCGTCTGCGACAGTTCCATGCTTACCGTGCCGCACCATAGATCGCCGCAGACCGGACAGAGCAGGAGCGCAATACGCCCGTCGTCGAAGTCACCCGGCATATGTCCCAGCAGTCGGTCTAAGTACTCCAATGCAGCCTTAGTGGCCGACCGTCAACCAGGAATCCGAGGAAGTCCAGCGGGTGCTCTCGTCCTGTGGGAAATTCCGTGTAGTGCGAGGTAGCAGTTTCGACACTTAGTCGGTGGCGATCGTTTCCCATGCACTCAGTATTGCTGGAGATTTGATTGTCCATGCAGATTTCTGATTTCTTCCGAACAGACAATACGCGTCAAGAGGTACATGCGTGTCTCGTGGGTCAAACAGGGGGGGGAAGCAGAGACTAGCGGGCGTCGGTGTCAGGACAGGCGTCCCCGCGGAGGTGTCCGGACCGCAGCGGCCATCCTGAAGCTGCGTATTCCTTTCCTCCACAGACGGCGCCGCCGGAGCCGCTGTCCACGACAGTTTGCTGCACGGCGGGGCCGCAGCACCGCCGACCTAGTGTTGCCGCATGGGCCGACACCGCTGGCTTCCGGCAGCCGCCCGCGGCGGCATCGCGTCGCGGTCGCGGCGAACTCCGCGCTTCCGCGTAGCCCTCGGGGCAGCGTTCGTGGTGGCCGGGCTGTGCCTGGGCTACGGACTTGTTTCGCTGGCCACGGCTGATGTGAGCCGCTCGGCTGCTCCCATCCTGGAGAGCATTCCGCTGACGTCCGACCGGGCTGCCGGCCCGGCTGTCGACGAAGAAACGAAAGGGACGCCGCCAGCAGCGCCCTCTGCTGCCGGCGAGGACGGTACGGAGACCGCGGATGAACCGTCAGGCGACGGCCCCGGCCTCATCGTCCATGTGGCCGGGGCCGTCGCCTCGCCGGGGATCGTCCGGCTGGCCGACGGCTCTAGGGTGTTCGAGGCCATTGACGCTGCCGGGGGTGCGACGAAGAAGGCTCGGCTTGAGGCGTTGAACCTGGCGGCGATGTTGACCGACGGACAGCAGGTCTTCGTGCCCTCGCCGGATGCGCCGGGACCGCCGCAACAGGCGGACGGGTCGGGAGGCGGCGGCGGTGCCGGCGGATCCGGCGGCGGCGCCGAGGAGCCAGGCGGGGGCGGCGCCGCGGGCGGTCCGGCTGCCAAGATCAACATCAATACGGCGACGGCCGAGGAGCTCCTCGAACTGCCCCGGGTCGGACCGGTTCTTGCCGCGCGGATTGTCGAGTTCCGCGAGCAGCACGGCCCGTACGGGCAGCCGTCGGATCTTGATGCAGTGCCCGGCATCGGGCCGGTCATGCTGGAGGCGCTGGTGGAACTGGTGTCGGTATGAGCCGGCCGCCGCGCTGGCAGCGGTACGCGGATGCGGCCCGACGTCCGAACGTCGTGGCGCCGGACCAGAATGAGTTGGGTCAGCCGCCCAGACGGCGCAGCGACCTGGGCCGGTGGTTGCTGCGGCACCTCAAGCCGGATCCCGCGGCCGCTGAGGCCGCCGCGACGGAGGCCCGAGGCCGGCGCCTGGATCTTCGCCTGGGGCTCGCGGTGGTGGCATGTTGGGCAGCTGCCTTGGCCCTGCCGCACGCGCCGCCGGGGGTGGCCCTGCTGTTTGCGGGTGTGCTCTTGGGAACCGCCTGTGCAGCGACCGCCCGTTTGCTGTTACCGCTGCGGCCGGCCCGGCTCCTGCCTCGTCCAGCCACCAGGTTGGGACGCCATCTTCGGCCCCGGCCGCGGGAAGACCCGCCCCAGCCACGGCCCCCACGGCAGGGAAGCCGGCACCACCCGCAGGCCCGGCAGCAGGGGAGCGGAGCTCACCCACGCGACCGGCCTCGGCGCGGCCGCCGCGGCGCGGGAGGCATCGCCGTCGTCATTGTGCTGTGCAGCTGCACCGGGCTGCTGGCCCTGACGGTGGGGCTGCAGCAGGCGGAGCGGCTGGCGGGCCCGATCGGGACGGCCATCACCGGCGAGCAGACCATCACCGCCCGCCTGGTGGCCACTGGGGACGCTGCCGAAGTGAAGGCGCCGCGGCAGTTTGGGAGCGGCCCGCGTTTCCACCTGACCGCCACCATCGTCGAGGCCACGGCCGGCCGCGTGCGGTTCGAGGCCGACACGCCGGTGCTGGTCCTCGGTGGGCCGGAGTGGTCCCACGTGCGGTTCGGCGAGCGGCTGCGGACCTCAGGCAAGCTCGTCCGGGCAGACCCGGGCCAGGCCGTCGACGCCCTGCTGATCGCATCCACTGCCCCGTCGGAGCGCTCGGCGCCACCCCTGGACGCGTGGGTCTCGGGCCTGCGCGTCCAGTTCGTGGCGGCGCTGGCCGGATTGCCGCCCGACGCCCGGGGGCTCCTTCCCGGGATGGTGCTGGGGGACAAGGAACACCAGGGTACGGACCTCGAGGAGGCCATGCGGCGTACCGGGCTGACGCACCTTCTCACCGTCAGCGGCGCCAATGTTTCCTACGTGTTGGCCTTCATCTACCTCCTCGGATCGGCAATCAGGCTGCCCCGGTGGGCGAAGGCGGCTGCCGGCCTTGTTGGTCTCGCCGGATTCGTGCTGCTGGTCCGGCCGGAGCCCAGTGTGCTGCGGGCGGCGGTGATGGGCTCGCTGGGAGTAATTGCGGTACTGAGCGGGCGGCGCAGGGCAGCGCTGCCCTTCCTGGCCGTTGCGGTGCTGGTGTTGCTGATCGTGGATCCGTGGTTGGCCGCCAGTTACAGCTTCGTGCTCTCGGTGTTGGCCACCCTCTCCCTCGTGCTGCTGGGGACCGCGTGTTCCCGCCGGCTGCAGCGCTTCCTGCCGGTCCCGCTGGCACACGCGGTCGCCATGCCGCTGGCCGCGCAGGTCTTCTGTGCCCCGGTCATTGTCCAGCTCCAGCCCGAACTGGCCTTGTATGCTGTCCCCGCCAATGTGGCTGCGGGACCGCTGATTCCTTTCATCACGGTTGCCGGAATGATAGGGACGGGGCTGCTGCCGCTGTTTCCCGGACCGGGCGCGGCCATGCTGCATGCCGCGGGCTGGATGACCTTGTGGATCGCAGGCGTCGCGCGATGGTTCTCCGAATTGCCCATGGCCGCGCTGCCGTGGGCGGGTGGCCCGCTCGGTGCAGCCGGAGCGGCAGGTGCCGGTTTGGCGCTCCTGTGGGGATTGCGGGCCGCGGACAGGCGGCGGGATTCGCAGGAGAAGCATCTTGGGTCCGACGACGAGGGCGGGTCGGAGTTGCAGGGGCGCGGCGTCGCTTCCGGCATGCGCGCTGCGTTGTTCAAGCTGGTCTGCTGGACGGCCCTCCCAGGGCTCGCGGCAGGGGCGCTGGCGGGTGCACTGCTGCGGCCGGCACCGGCGGGGGAGTGGGACGTGGCGGCCTGCGACGTCGGACAGGGTGATGGGTTGGTCGTGCGGACAGGCGAGGGCAGCGCGATCGTGGTGGATACCGGACCCGACCCGGAGGCGATGGACCGGTGCCTTGACGGACTCGGCGTGAAGCGGCTCGACCTGCTGGTGCTGACTCACATGCACCTGGACCACTACGGCGGACTCGCGGGAGCCGTGGCGGGACGGCAAACAGCGCGGGTTCTGTACTCGAGCGCCGAGGCAGCGCCACCGGCTTCCGTGCTGGCCTCGCTTGAAGAGCGGCGGCTTCAGGCAGAGCGTGCCTTCGCGGGCCTTTCCGGCTCGTCCGGAGCAGTTGCCTGGGCGGTGCACTGGCCGGTGGAGGGCAGCGCCGGCCTGTCCGAAAACGACGCGAGCCTCGTCATCGACATCACCCTGCCCTCTCCTGCCGGCGGATCGACGCGGATGCTGCTGACCGGTGATTTGGAGGAGGAGCAACTGCCGGCCCTGATGCGCCGGTTGGGCCCGGACTTCCCCGTCGACGTGCTCAAGGTCAGCCATCACGGCGCACGGAACGGGGGAACGGCGCTCATCACGGCCCTGCGGCCCGCGGCGGCCCTGATCTCCGTGGGCGCCGGCAACCAGTACGGCCATCCGGCGGATGAAATCCTGGCGGCGCTTCAGGCGGCCGGCACGCACGTCCTCAGGACCGACGAGCTGGGAACGGTCTTCGTGGACGTCGGTGACCGGGAATTGTCCGTCCGCGCCAACCGCTAGCCGGGCAGCGGAGACCCGAGCCGACGCGTATGGGTGACCTGAGCCCGCGAGGTAGCGGAGACCGAGCGAGGCGGCAGCGGGGACTGCTTTGGGCAAAAGGCCCGGATCGTGAAACTCTGGACCTGAACAAGGAGGAACCTGCCGTGAACCCGCCACCCGGATCCCGCTCTTCGGCTGCCAAGAAGAGCGCCGTCACCGTCTCCTGGCGTGACGTCGAGCCGGCCGCCGTCGTGCTCGTCAGCGGTCCGGAAGAGTACCTGGCCCACCGGGCCAAGGAACGCGTCCGGGGCCTCCTGCGTGGCCGGCACCCGGACCTCGAGCTGGTCCAGCTCGATGCCTCCGCCTACACCACCGGCGAGCTCACCATGCTGGCCAGCCCCAGCCTCTTCGGAGAAGCGAAACTAATCGAGGCGTCGTCGTTGGCGCAGATGAACGACGAGTTCCTCACGGACCTGCTGGCGTATGTGGCGGCACCGGCCGAGGACGTCTGGCTCGTCCTGCACCACGGAGGCGGGACCCGCGGAAAGAAACTGCTGGACGCCGTCAAAGCTTCGGGCGCCCCCGTGGTCGACTGCCAGGCCATGAAAAAGGACTCCGAAAAACTGGACTTCGTCAGGCAGGAGTTCAAGTCGGCCCGCCGGGCCATCGAACCCGCCGCGGCTCAGGCCCTGGTGGCCGCCGTCGGCTCGTCGCTCCCGGACCTGGCTGCCGCCTGCTCCCAATTGATCTCCGACGCCGACAGTGCGGTCACCGAAGAAACGGTCGAGAAGTACTACGGCGGGCGGGTCGAAGCCACCGGCTTCAAGGTCGCGGATGCGGCCGTTTCCGGCCGCGGCGCGGCGGCCCTGTCATCCCTCCGGCACGCACTGGCCACCGGGGTGGATCCCGTGCCGATCGTCGCCGTGCTGGCCCTGAAGCTGCGCCAGATTGCCAAGGTCAAAAGCGCATCGGCCAACGCACGCGACCTGGGCATGGCGCCGTGGCAGTTCGACCAGGCCCGCCGGGACGCGCGGCTGTGGGAATCAGATGCTTTGGCCCGCTGCATCCAGGTTTTGGCCGAGACCGACGCCCAGGTCAAAGGCGAGGGCCGCGACCCGGAATATGCCGTGGAGCGGGCCGTCACCTTGATCGCCACCAGCGCGCGCCGCTGAACCTCAGGCGCCGCTGGCGTTTCCGCCGTGTCCCCGGACCCGGCTGCCCATGTAGCCGCCGAGGAAACCTCCGGCGATCGCAACGGCAGAGCCTGCCCGCGCCAAGCCGATCCCCAGCCCCTGACGTCCCCTCCGGCGGGCCAGCCACGAGCCGGCGAATACCAGGGTGGCTGCCGTGGCTGCCGCTGAATGCAAAACGCCGATGCGCCGCGTGGCCGGGTCCGCGGTGGTCCACTCGGCCAGGCCGGCCACTGCGGTGGGTAGGGCGGCCAGCACACCCAGACCGACCAGACGGCGGGCAGCCCGGCGTTCTCCTCCATCGTCGTCAAACAAGTCGAGGAACACGGCCATGAACCAGGCACCGAACGGCGCGTCGGTCAGGACCGCGTGCGGAGGGATGGCTGTGTCCACCCCACTGAAGAACCGCCTGAAGGCCGGCTTCCCGACCAAGGGAGCGCCCAGCCCGCCCAGCACCCTGACCGCCCCGTCCAGGGCGGGTGAACGCCCCATCCGGTCGACTAAACGCAAGTAAGCATTCGCGCCGTTCATTTCGCCCGCCCCATCCCGCCCAAGCTACCGGCCCGCGCCGCCCCCAGCGCCCCGCGGGAGAAAACCCGCCCAACGGGACACAACCAAAGGTACCCTCCGGGCAGGCCGCCGTCTGCAGCCGGATGCACAAAAGCCGGAGGCCGCCTCCCCAGACGGGTGGCGGCCTCCGGCCTTGGCTTGGGTCGGCCTCTCGGCCGGAACGCGCTGCTTAGAGCGCGTTGACCTTCTTTGCCAGCGAAGACTTGTGGTTCGCGGCGTTGTTCTTGTGGATGACACCCTTGCTGACGGCCTTGTCGAGCTTCCGGCTCGCGGCGACCAGGGCGGTGGCGGCGGCGTCCTGGTCGGCAGACTGGACGGCACCGGTCACGGCGCGGATGGCGGTCTTCAGCTCGGACCGAACCGAGATGTTGCGCTGGCGTGCCTTCTCGTTGGTGAGGATGCGCTTCTTCTGGGACTTGATATTGGCCACGAAATAACTCTCTTTGTTGAGGAACTTGGTCTTTTGAGGGCAGTCGGTCCGGTCATTGACTGAGCGGCGTGGGGTACCGTAATGGCAACCGGCCCGAGGTGCCCGTCGACCTGCGCGGACACACAGCTATAAATGTTAGCAGATCCGTGCTCAGGGCGGCGGATCTGAGCGCGACCGACACGCCGCGCCCCGGCGGCGGGCCTGCGGGCGGCCGACACGCCGGGACCGGGCCGCAGCCGAGCCCGGGACTGCGATCCGACCCTCCGATCAGCTCCAGCCGCGGCGGCGCATGGCCCGGGCAACTTCGTCGAACGAGGCCCGCGGCAGCACCGCTCCTTCGCGCCGGACCCGATCCGGCTCTAGTTGCAGCACGCGGTCGAGCTTGACTTCACTCGGGCGGCCCCGGACGTCCCAGGGGCCCGAGCCCAGGTCGAGGTAGTCGCCGTCGCGCCGGCCGTCGTTGTTCCGGTCCCGCGTGGTCAACATGAGCGCCAGCAAACGGCCGCGGTGGTAGCCGATGACCAGGACGGGCCGGTCCTTGCCCCGCGTGTAGTCCTCCTCGTACGGCACCCACGTCCAGACAATCTCGCCCGGATCCGGCGCGCCGTCGGCCTCGGGGGAGTAGCTGATGGTCCCCGTGCCCCGGTAGTCGCCCGGATACCCCGAGCCCGGACCGGATTCCGCACCCCGGCGCCCGGCCACGCCCCCGGGAGGCTGGCCCTGCCTGCCGGCCACCGGACCGCGTCCTTGGGTGGAACCTCCGGAGTGTCCGGCACCGGACAGCCCGCGGACGGCCCGCACGGCGGAACGAAGCAGACGGTTGAGGCCGCGCTGGGAAAATGCCATGGCTCTAGGCTACCGACGGCGGCACGGCCGCGATATCGGCGGGGCTGCCGAATCAGCACCACAGGCGAGATCGGCGGGTCCAGCGATCCGGCACCCGCGCGGTCCCGGCAGGCACGCCCCCGGGTGCGCGGATCGCGGGCAGGCGTGGGACACTTATAGTTGAGCAAATTCAGCGTGCTGGTCGACCCGGCCGCATTGCCGTAGCCCGCTTGTCTGAGAGTAAGGAACCATCTGTGTCACCGATGGCCCGCACCGCGCCGGTGCCTGCCGCCACCGATCCGGCGATCATCAGGAACTTTTGCATCATCGCCCATATCGACCACGGCAAGTCCACTCTTGCCGACCGGATGCTCCAGCTCACCGGCGTGGTCCAGCCGCGCGATATGAAGGCCCAGTACCTGGACCGGATGGACATCGAGCGGGAACGCGGCATCACCATCAAGTCCCAGGCCGTGCGCATGCCGTGGGAGCTTGACGACGTCAGTTACGCCCTGAACATGATCGACACCCCGGGCCACGTGGACTTCACCTATGAAGTTTCCCGTTCGCTGGCAGCCTGCGAAGGCGCGGTCCTGCTGGTGGACGCGGCCCAGGGCATCGAGGCCCAGACACTGGCCAACCTCTACCTGGCGATGGAGAACGACCTCACCATCATCCCGGTCCTGAACAAGATCGACCTCCCGGCCGCGCAGCCGGAAAAGTACGCGGCCGAGCTGGCCAACCTGATCGGCGGCGATCCCGAAGACGTGCTGAAGGTCTCTGGCAAGACCGGCGTGGGCGTCGAAGCGTTGCTGGACAAGATCGTGCGCGACCTGCCGGCCCCCACGGGCGACGCGGACGCACCGGCCCGCGCGATGATCTTCGACTCGGTCTACGACACCTACCGCGGTGTGGTCACGTATGTCCGGGTGGTCGACGGAAAGCTCTCGCCGCGCGAACGCATCCAGATGATGTCTACCCGGGCCAGCCACGAACTGCTCGAAATCGGAGTCAGCTCGCCCGAGCCAACGCCGTCCAACGGCCTGGGCGTCGGCGAGGTCGGCTACCTGATCACCGGCGTGAAGGACGTCCGCCAGTCCAAGGTTGGCGACACCGTCACCAACCTGCTCAAGCCGGCGGCGGAGTCCCTGGGCGGCTACGCAGACCCCAAGCCCATGGTCTTTTCCGGGCTCTACCCGATCGACGGCACGGACTACCCGGTACTGCGCGACGCGCTGGACAAGCTCAAGCTCAACGACGCGGCACTGATCTACGAGCCGGAGACCTCCGCAGCCCTCGGCTTCGGCTTCCGAGTCGGCTTCCTCGGGCTGCTGCACCTGGAAATCACCCGGGAACGGCTCGAGGCCGAGTTCAACCTGGACCTGATCTCCACCGCCCCCAACGTGGTCTATGAGGTCACGCTGGAGGACAAGAAGGTCCTGACGGTCACCAACCCGAGCGAATATCCGGACGGGAAGGTTTCCGAGGTCCGCGAGCCGATGGTCTCCGCGACCATCCTCGCGCCCAACGAGTTCGTCGGCACCATCATGGAGCTCTGCCAAGGCCGCCGCGGCGAGATGAAGGGGATGGATTACCTCTCCGAGGACCGCGTGGAGCTGCGCTACCGGCTGCCGCTGGCGGAAATCGTCTTCGACTTCTTCGACAACCTCAAGTCGCGCACCCGCGGCTACGCATCGCTGGACTGGAAGGCCGACGGCGAACAGGTGGCCGATCTGGTCAAGGTGGACATCCTGCTGCAGGGCGAACAGGTCGACGCGTTCAGCGCCATCACGCACCGCGAGAAGGCCTACAGCTACGGCGTCATGATGACCTCCAAGCTGCGCGAACTCATCCCGCGCCAGCAGTTCGAGGTGCCCATCCAGGCCGCCATCGGTTCCCGTATCATCGCGCGCGAAAACATCCGCGCCATCCGCAAGGACGTGCTGGCCAAGTGCTACGGCGGCGACATCTCCCGTAAGCGGAAGCTGCTGGAGAAGCAGAAGGAAGGCAAGAAGCGGATGAAGATGGTCGGCCGCGTGGAGGTCCCGCAGGAGGCCTTCATCGCCGCACTGTCATCGGATGACTCCAAGGACAAGGCAAAGAAGTAGCTCTGCAGTGCTTGTGACCACAACGACGACGGCGGAGGCGCGCCTCAGTGCCTAGCGTCCTTCCCGTGGGGGACCCAGCGCCGGCCGACGGCCTGCTGCCCGCTCAGGCAGCGGCAGGCGCGGAGGACCGCGCGTTCTGCCTGTATGTGCACATCCCGTTCTGCCGGGTGCGCTGCGGCTACTGCGATTTCAACACCTATACCGCCAAGGAACTGGGTTCCGGCGCGTCGCAGGATGAGTACTCGGGCACCCTGAACACGGAGCTGGAGCTGGCGGCGCGGGTGCTGCGTGACTCCGGCCTGCCCGACCGTCCGCTGGCCACCGTGTTTTTTGGCGGCGGCACACCGACCCTGCTGCCGGCGGCGGACCTGGCGTCGATGCTTCGCCAGGCCGCGGACCTGTGGGGTTTGGAGCCGGGCGCCGAGGTCACCACGGAAGCCAACCCGGACTCGGTCACGCCGGAATCACTGAAGATCCTGGCCGACGCCGGTTTCACCCGCGTGTCCTTCGGCATGCAGTCGGCCGTGCCGCATGTGCTGAAGGTCCTCGACCGTACCCATAACCCGGAACGGGTGCCGCAGGCGGTGCAGTGGGCCCGCGACGCCGGGCTGAACGTCAGCCTGGACCTGATCTACGGCACGCCGGGGGAGTCCATCGCGGACTGGGAAGCCAGCCTCGACTCCGCGATCGCCTGCGCGCCGGACCATATCTCCGCCTATGCCCTGATCGTCGAGGACGGGACCAAGCTCGCGGCGCAGATCCGGCGCGGCGAGGTGCCCGGAATCGACGACGACGACCACGCCGCCAAGTATGAGATCGCAGACGCGCGGCTCGGCGCGGCCGGGTTCGGCTGGTACGAGGTCAGCAATTGGGCCCGCACTCCCGAGGACCGCTGCCGGCACAACCTGGCTTACTGGCGCGGGGACGACTGGTGGGGAGCCGGCCCGGGCGCACACTCGCACGTGGGCGGCGTCCGGTGGTGGAACGTGAAGCACCCCGCGGCCTACGCCCAGCGGCTGGCCACGGGGGTATCTCCGGCAGCCGGCCGCGAAACGCTGGACACCGGCACCCGCCAGCTGGAACACGTGATGCTGCAGACCCGCATCATCGACGGGCTGCAGACCCGGGACCTGGGCCCGAACGGCCGGAAGGCCGTGGCCGGGCTGATCGCCGACGCCCTGGTCGACCCGGCCGCGGCCTTCGCCGGGACGATCCGGCTCACCCTCAAGGGCCGGCTGCTGGCCGACGCCGTGGTGCGGCGGTTGCTCGAGGACTGACCGCGCCGGCCTCCAGCGACCGGCCGATCCGGTGCAGGGCCGCCTCGTAGGCGGAGTCCCAGCTCCACCCGGCAGCCGGCGCGCCCGCCAGCTCCAGCGAGACGAGCCCGTGGACCTGGCCCCACACCACGCCCACCATGGACGCGACTTCGTCGTCCGATGCCCCGGGCAGGGCGGCGGCGACGGCGGCAAACAGCGGCGCGATCGCCGGTTCCGCGGCGCCGGGCGTCGGCTGGCACGGCACCTGGCTGGCCAATGAACCGCCGAACATGAGGCCGTACAGGACCGGATGCTCCAGGGCCCACGCCCGGTAAGCCTTGCCCAGCGCTTCCAGTCCGTCGGGAGCGGCGCGCTGCTGGGAGGCCGCGAAGGAGGCGAAACCGTCGTCGAGGATGGCGGTGAGCAACTCCGCCTTCCCGCCGAAGAGCGAGTACACCGCCGTCGTCGACGTCCCGGCCGCCGCCGCGATCGCCCGGAGGGACACGCCGGGGGCGCCGTCGCGGGCGATCAGGGCCGCGGCAGTGTCGAGGAGTGTGCGGCGCAGCGAATCATCGTGGACTATGGGTCTTGCCATGAGCCCAGTATTCCATAACAATGTTCTGTAACACTGTTACGAAAGGAATCGGCTCATGTCTGAACACGTACACACAGGACGGTTCACAGCCGATCCGGGAGTCGAGCGCGTCACGGTTTTCCTCATCGGGATGCGGGCGAACCGCTGGTGGAAGATCGGCAAGGTGGCGCGCACCGCGTCGGCGATGCCGGCGATGCTGGCGCACCTGGCGGCATCGCCGGAGGCCGGCCTGCTGGGCTTCCACCAATGGTTCGGGCGCACCACGATCATGCTCAGCTACTGGAAGAGCCCGGAACACCTGCAGCGGTTCGCGTCCGACCGCTCGGCGCCGCACCTGGAACCCTGGCGGCGGTTCATGCGCGAATCGGCCGGCAGCGGGGACGTCGGTGTGTGGCACGAAACGTACGAGACGGTGCCGGGGGGCCGGGAGAGTGTCTACAGCGACATGCCGCGCTTCGGCCTGGCCGCGGCGACCGCCCACGTGCCGATCGCGGCGGGGATGAACACCGCCCGCCAGCGGTTCTCGCGGCAGGCAGGGTAGGAGGGCGGCACTGTAGGAGGCCGCAGCGCTGACGGAACGGCAGCGCTAACGGAGCGGCTGTGGGGGCCGGATGTCAGATCTACCGAAACAGGCGCAGGTTGTAGGCGTACCGGTAGGGAACGCCGCGGTTGCACTTGACGCCGGCGATGACGGAATAAACCGTGAGGAAGACCCAGATGGCGGCCGCGATGACGGCAAAGAGTCCGCTGACCGCCGGGATGAGGATCAGCAGGTTCGCAATGATGGCCACCGCCGTGGGCGGAACCGTGAAGTTCAGGGCCTCTTTGGACTCCTGGGCGGTAAAGGGACCCCGGTCCTTGAAGATCAGGTAGATCGCCAGCGACGGGAAGCAACCCAGGATGCCGCCGAAGTGCGCCATGGTGGCCCATTGCCGGTCCTCCGAAGGGGTCAGGGGCAAAGCGGACGCCGACGCGCTCTGGTACTGCTGGCGCGGAGCGGACTTGCGCTCCGGCTGCTGCTGACGAGCAGAGTTCTCGGACACTGGACCTACCTTCGGAAAATCTTCTGACGGCTCACTTCTGTTCCTAGCCTAGCTGTTCCAGCCCGTCTCCCGGTGCATTCCGCGGGCGGGGGCGCCCGACGGAACCGGCTCAAACCGTCAGGAAATCGATGACTTCTTCCACCCGGCCCAAGAGACTGGGCTCCAGGTCGGCATAGGTGTTAACACTGCCCAGCAGCCTCTTCCAGCCGTCGGCGATGTCTATCTGGGTCCGGTGCGGCCAGCCGAGGCCGGCGAGGATGCCGGTCTTCCAATCGGTGCCGCGCGGAACCACCGGCCACGCGGACCGGCCGATGACCGCCGGTTTAATGGCCTGCCACACGTCGACATAGGGGTGGCCCACAATCAGTACGTTGCCCGCCGCCGCGGGCACGGCCATGGCGGCCTCGGCTATCCGCCACTCCTTGGAGTTGGGGACCAGGTGGTCCACCAGGATGCCGAGCCTGCGCTGCGGGCCGGGGGAGAAGTCCGCCACGGCCGCTGCCAAATCGTCCACGCCGTGCAGGGGTTCGACCACGATCCCCTCTACCCGGAGGTCGTCTCCCCAGACCTTCTCCACGAGTTCGGCGTCATGCTTGCCTTCGACCCAGATCCGGCTGGCCCGCGCTACCCTGGCCCGCTGCCCCTCGACCTTGACCGAACCGGAGGCCGTCCGTTGCCGGACGGGAGCCTTCGCCGCGGGCGCCGCCGGCACCACCTTCACCGGCTCGCCCTCGAAGAGGAAGCCGAAACCCAGCGGAAACGAGCGGACCTTGCCCCGGCGGTCTTCCAGCGACACCAGATGCACACCGCCGGACTTCTCCACCCGGTCGACGGCGCCGACCCACCCGCTCTGTGCGTCCTCGAGCACCAATCCCGGTTCGGCGCCGATTTCGCGCAGTGCCCGGGCCTTGGGGGCGGTGAGATCCTGGGGGCCCCAGCCGTAGCTGCTCATAAAATTTAAGTCCTCTGCTGGTTGTCGTCCTCACGGCACGGCCGCCCGACAATGCTAACAACGGCGGCGACGTATTAGACTTAGCACTTGGACGTGTTGAGTGCTAACGGTCTGTCCGCAGACGAGTTGGAGACAGGAGGAGTGCAGTGAGCGAGGTCCGGAGGCTGGAAGTGCTCCGCGCCATTGTCGAAGACTATGTGCACTCGCGTGAGCCGGTGGGCTCCAAGGCACTGGTCGACCGGCACAGCCTGGGCGTATCGTCAGCCACGATCCGCAACGACATGGCGGCGCTGGAGGAAGAGGGGCTGATCGTCGCCCCGCACACCAGTGCCGGCCGGATTCCCACGGACAAGGGCTACCGCCTGTTCGTGGACCGGATTTCGGACGTCAAGCCGCTCTCTGCCCCCGAGCGCCGCGCCATCCAGAAACTGCTGGAAGGCGCCGACGACCTTGACGATGTCATGGAACGCACCGTGCGGCTGCTGTCCCAGTTGACCAACCAGGTGGCCGTCATCCAGTATCCCCAGCTGGGTGCTGCCAAGGTGCGGCACATCGAGTTCATCCTGCTGGCTCCCAAAAGGGCCCTGGTCGTGCTGATCGCGGACAACGGCAAGGTGGAGCAGCATGTCGCGGCGCTTCCGGCGGACGTCACCGAGGATGCCCTGGCCACGCTGCGCACGGCATTCCTGTCGGTGCTGTCCGGGAAGCCGCTGGCGGCAGTGCCGGGGCTGCTGAAGACCTCCCCGGTGCCGCCGCAGGCGGGGCCGGCGGGCACGGCCGAGGCCCTGGCGTCGCAGCTTTCGCAGCTTGCCGCGGCCACGAACGAGGAGCGGATCCTGATGGCCGGCACGGCCAACCTGGCCCGTTCCACGGTCGACTTCCAGCTGAGCATCGGTCCCATCCTCGAGGCTCTTGAAGAACAAGTGGTGCTGCTGCAGTTGCTCTCCGAACTGCATCAGGACGCGCGTGGCATGTCGGTGAGCATCGGCAGCGAAAACCCCTACGGTTCGCTGGCCGAAACCTCCGTGGTGGCCACCGGATACGGCCCGGGCGCGACGGCCAAGGTCGGCATCCTCGGCCCCACCCGGATGGACTATCCCACCACCATGGCCGCGGTCCGCGCCGTCGCACGTTATTTGTCACGGATCCTCGCCGGCTAGCCACACGCCGCGCAGTGTCCGCACCGGCCGTCGGCGCCGGTGAACCGATCCCCAGGAAGTGAAGTACTACAAGGTGAGTAACCACTACGACGCCCTCGGTGTCAGCCAGGACGCCTCCACCGAGGAAATCAAGAAGGCCTACCGCAAGCTGGCCCGCAAGCTGCATCCGGACGTGAACCCCGGCCCGGAGGCAGCCGAACAGTTCAAGCAGGTCAGCCACGCGTACGAGGTGCTGTCCGACCCGCAGAAGCGGCGCATCTACGACACCACCGGCAACGAGAACGGCAACGACACCGGCTTCGGCGGCGGCTTCTCCGGGTCCGGGTTCGCCTTCCAGGACATCTTCGAAAGCTTCTTCGGCGGCGCCGGAGCGGGCGGCGCCGGTCCGGCCTCCCGGACCCGCCGCGGCCAGGACGCCCTGATCAACGTGCGGATCGACCTCAAGGACGCGGTCTTCGGCGTCAACAAGAAAATCGAAGTGGACACCGCCGTTGTCTGCCCCACCTGCGACGGCAGTTGCTGCCGCCCCGGCACCAGCCCGCGCACCTGCGACATCTGCGGCGGTTCCGGCCAGGTCCAGCGTGCGGTGCGGTCCATCCTGGGCCAGGTCATGACCACTGCCGCGTGCGGCAGCTGCCAGGGCTTCGGCACGGTCATTCCCGACCCCTGCAACGAGTGCAACGGTGAGGGCCGCGTCCGCAGCCGGCGTTCGCTGACCATCAAGCTCCCGGCGGGCGTCGGGACCGGAACGCGGATCCAGCTGGCCGGCCAGGGCGAAGCGGGCCCCGCCGGCGGCCCGCAGGGCGACCTGTATGTGGAAATCCGCGTGAACCCGGACAAGAACTTCATCCGCGAGGGCGACGACCTGCACGTCACGCTCTCGGTGCCGATGACCGCCGCCGCGCTGGGCACCGACCTTACACTGGACACCTTCGACGGCGAACAGGAAGTCAGCATCAAGCCCGGCACGCAGGCGGGCGAGACCCTCACCCTGCGCGGCCTGGGCGTGACCCACCTGCGCGGCTACGGTCGCGGCGACCTGCAGGTGCACGTGCATGTGGAGACTCCCAGCAAGCTGGATGCGGAGCAGGAGGACCTGCTGCGCCGGCTCGCCAGTGCCCGCGGCGAGGAATACACCGAGGGCAAGCTGGCGTCCTCCGGCACGGGCGTCTTTGCCCGCCTGCGGGACCGGCTCGGTAACCTCTAGGCGTGACCAGCCACCTGTTTTTCACAGCTCCGGGCGAGCTCGACGACGTTGCTCCGGGCGACAGCTTCACCCTGGCCGGGGACGAGGCGCGGCACGCCGTCACGGTCAAGCGGATCGAACCGGGTGAAGCCGTCGATCTGGCCGACGGGCGGGGCCGGCGGCTGGTAGGGGAGGCCGTTGCCGGCACCTCAGGCCAGCTCACCGTCCGCGCGCTCCGGATCCTGCAGGAGCCGCGGCCCGACCCGGAGTTGGTGCTGGTGCAGGCGCTGGCCAAGGGAAACCGCGACGAACTTGCCATCGAGGCGGCCACCGAACTGGGCGTCGATGCCGTGGTGCCGTGGCAGGCCGAACGCAGCATCGTGCGCTGGAAGGCGGACAAGGCGGCCAAGGGCGCGGCGAAATGGCAGCTGGCGGTCCGCGCGGCCGCCAAGCAGTCGCGGCGTGCCCGCGTTCCGGAGGTGGAGCCGCTGGTGGAACGGGCCGGGCTCTGTGCCCTGATCCGGGACAGCAGGCTCTCGCTGCTGCTGCACGAGGACGCCGCAGGCACTGTGGCCGACGCCGTGGAGGGGGCCGGGTTGGGTGCCGGCTCCTCCGTCGGGGAGCGCGGCGGAAACGGCGGCGGCGCTGCCTTGCCCGATGCCCGTACCGGCGGCGCGGGGCGCGTGCTGATGATCGTGGGCCCCGAAGGCGGGATGAGCCAGGCCGAAGTGGAGGCGATGCTCGACGCCGGGGCGGTGGCCGTGCGGCTGGGGCCGCACGTCCTGCGGTCCTCCACGGCCGGACCCGCCGCCTTGACCTTGCTCAGCGAGTTGCTGGGCCGCTGGCACTGACCACGTCGGTCAGCAGCACTGGCCTAGGTGATGGTGAAGACCTTGCTGTCCGCATTCTGCCGTTCGTCGGTCCGCCCGTCCTGGTCCTTTTGGAACACGTACAGCCGGTAGGTGCCCGGGTCCAGCTTCTGGCTGAACCGGAACTCGCCGATCTGCCCGCTGTCGGCATCAACGAGGGCCGTGCCGTCCTTGACCAGGTCGCCTTCGGACGTGTCGTCGGAGCCGGCCAGGCGGAAAATCTGCCAGCTCAGTTCCGATTCGTACGCGACGCCGCGGCCGAACACCTCCACGCGTCCGGCGGCGGTGGCACCGTCGGCCGGATCAATGATCCATACCGGGGCCGCCAGACTGCTGTTCCGGCCCATCGGCTGGCCCAGCGGCACATGGCCAAAGGCTTCGTAACCGTGATGTCCGTCCACCAGGATGACCACTTCCAGCGGATCGTCCGACGTGCTCAGCCCGGCGTTCGCCGCCGCGGCCGTGGCGGTGAAGACCAGTTGCTGCACGGCCCGTTCGGCGATGCCGGCATCCACGCGGCGGCTGAACGCGTCCGAGGAAATGTCCAGCGTGATGACCGACCCGTTGGTGATGGAGGCGCCCACCTTGCTCGCCGGGCTGAGCGGATTGAAGTAGTCCGGATCCAAGGGCTGCAGCCGCGTCAGCGCGGCCACCGCCGTCGTAATGGGATCACCCAGGTTCTCCGCCTGGCGGTATTCGCGGTACAGGAACACGTTCCCGGCGTTGGTGCCCAGCCAATAGACGGGGGAGAGCTCCGAGGAGCGCAGGGTCTCGACCGGCACGCTGGAGACCAGGGGGCTGCTGGCCGAAGCGGGGTCGGTGGGGTTGGGCATGGAGGTCTGTCCGCCTCCGCCACCGCCGGCGGCCTGCGGCGAGCATCCGAGCAGCACCAGCGATGAGGCAGTGACCAGGGCCAACCACGCACCGAAGCGGCGTGTTGGGACCGAGCCTGCAGGCTGCCGGAGCTGGTTGCTGGTGATGCTTTCGATCCCTTCTGACGTTGGCAATGACCGGGTTTTTGTGGGCCGAAAAGGGCTGCTGCCGCCTTTCCTGCCTCACTAGCTTGGCATACGGGAGGGGGGCTGATGGCTGCTTTAACCGGCGCTCAACCGGACTGATGCAGGATTGATGCAGGATCGATACCAAGGCGTTTTTCGTGCCCGCAGAGGACTGTGCGGCGGCTCGTGCCGTAGCATGGACGTGTACCGTCGGGACCGGATCCATTTCCGGTTACCGCCAGCAAGCGCCCACCGAAGGAGCGATGAAAGGCCACATCGGCCGGACTATGTCCCAATCACGCCTGGATGTCGATCCGCTGGGATCAAGCAGCCGTTCCGTCCATTTCGATTCGTCGGAACACATGGTCAGGGCGCTCGGCGCCCACGACGAGGTGCTGCGGGTCATCGAGTCGGAGTTCAGCGATGTGGACCTGCATGTACGCGGCAACGAACTTTCAATCACCGGCCCCGCCGACGCGGTGCAGCTCACGCTCAACGTGGTGGAAGAGATCCGCGCCCTGGCAGCGAAGGATACGAGGATCACCGCGCAGGTGGTCGCCCAGCTGCTGCGCATGCTCGGCGAACAGTCGGCGCAGCGGCCGGCAGAAGTCCTGACCCTGAACATCCTCTCCTCGCGCGGCCGCAACATCCGGCCCAAGACCCTGAACCAGAAGAACTACGTCGAAGCCATCGACAACCACACCGTGGTGTTCGGCATCGGCCCCGCGGGCACCGGCAAGACCTACCTGGCGATGGCCAAGGCGGTCCAGGCCCTGCAGCACAAAGAGGTCAACCGCATCATCCTGACCCGACCCGCCGTCGAGGCGGGGGAGCGGCTGGGCTTCCTGCCCGGCACGCTCAGCGACAAGATCGACCCGTACCTGCGCCCGCTCTACGACGCCCTGCACGACATGATGGACCCGGAATCGATTCCGCGCCTGATGGCCGCGGGCACCATTGAGGTGGCGCCGCTGGCCTACATGCGCGGGCGCACGCTCAACGACGCGTTCATCATTTTGGACGAGGCGCAGAACACGACCCCGGAACAGATGAAGATGTTCCTCACCCGGCTGGGCTTCGGTTCCAAGATGGTCGTGACCGGGGACGTGACGCAGATCGACCTGCCCGGCGGCACCAGCTCGGGCCTGAAGATCGTCAGCGAAATACTCGACGGCGTGGAGGACGTCCGCTTCTCCCGGCTGGACGCCACCGACGTGGTCCGCCACCGGCTGGTCAGCGACATCGTGACGGCGTACAGCCGCTGGGACGAGTCCCGCCGCGGCGAGGGCGGCCGGGACGAGTCGCGCCGCTCAGACGGCGGCCGGGGACCGCGCCGCGCACCCGCGGCCAGGCGGAAGACGGACGTGGAAGCCGGCCCGGAGGATCGAGCATGAGCATCGAGGTCAACAACGAATCGGCCGTCGCCGCCAACGAGGAAGAGCTGGTGCGGCTGGCACGGTTCGTGCTGGACTCGCTCTACGTCCATCCGGAGGCGGAACTGTCCATCATCATGGTCGACACCGAAGCGATGGAGCGGCTTCACATCGAGTGGATGGACGAGCCGGGCGCCACCGACGTGCTGTCCTTCCCGATGGACGAACTGCGTCCCGGCACCGCGATGAAGCCGGGCCCGCCCGGCGTGCTGGGCGACATCGTGATCTGCCCGCAGGTGGCGCAGGAGCAGGCAAAGAAGGCCGGCCACGGCCTGTTGGACGAAATGCTGCTGCTGACCACGCACGGCATCCTGCATTTGCTCGGTTTCGACCACGCCGAGCCGGCCGAGAAGGAAGAGATGTTCGGCCTGCAGCGCCAGTTGCTGTCCTCCTTCACCGGCAAGGCAGCCCCCACCGAAACCACCCTGTAGAGCCCGGCGATGCTCTGGATACTCGCCGCCATGACGCTGGCTTTCACGCTGTTCGCCGGGGTGCTGACCGCCGCCGAGGCCGCCTTTACCTACCTGCCGCGCCACGACGCCGAAAACCTGCTGCGTTCCGGGCGGAGCCGCAGCCTGCGCCTCATCCTGGCCTCGCCGGCGGCCCACATGCACGGGCTGCGTTTCTGGCGCGTCTGGTTCGAGATGGCAGCCGCCGTCGCCATCGCCCTGCTGTTCCACGACCTGCTGGACAACATCTGGCTGGCCGGACTGCTGGCCACCGTCACCATGGCCGCCGTCGGGTTCGTGCTGGTCGGGGTCTCCCCGCGGCAACTGGGCCGGATGCACGCCGGCGCCGTCGTGCTTTCCACCGCCTTGCTGGTCAGGCTGCTGTGCTCGATCCTCGGTCCCGTGCCCCAATGGCTGGTCCGTTTGGGCAGCGCGGTGGCCCCTAACGCGCCCCGCGCCGACGCGGCCTTCTTCACCGAAGAGGAGTTCCGCGAACTCGTGGACCGGGCCAACGAGTCCGACATGATCGAGGACACCGAGGCGGAACTGATCCACTCCGTCTTCGAGCTGGGCGATACCAAGGTCCGGGCGGTGATGGTGCCGCGCACGGACATGCTCAGCATCGACTCCGGCTCCACCCTGCAGGAGGCCATGACGCTGTTCCTGCAGTCTGGCTATTCACGGATCCCCGTGATCATGGACACCGCGGACCAGATCCGCGGCATCGTCTACCTGAAGGACGTGGCCGCCCGGATCCACGGCCGGGAGGACCACGGCGCCGGCATGCTGGTGGACCAGATCTGCCGCGAGGTCCGGTACGTGCCCGAGTCGAAGTCGGTCGGCGAGCTGCTGCAGGAAATGCAGCGCGAGTCCACGCACGTGGCCATCGTGATCGACGAATACGGCGGCACCGCCGGCCTGGTCACGCTGGAGGACCTCATCGAGGAGATCGTCGGCGAAATCGTCGACGAATACGACACCGAGCGCCCCGAAATCGAGGCGCTGCCGGACGGCCTGTACCGGGTCAGCGCGCGCACCGGTATCGACGACGTCGGCGAACTGTTCAATCTGGAGCTTGACGACGAAGAAGTGGACACCGTCGGCGGGCTGCTGGCCAAAAGCCTCGGCCGGGTGCCGATCGTCGGCAGCGAAGTGGAGCTGGACGGCCTGCACCTGCGCGCCGAACGGCTGGAGGGCCGGCGCAACCGCGTCAGCCATGTCCTGGCCTGGTACGAAGCGCCCGCCCGGGACCAGTACGCCAACGACGACGGCGCTGCCGCCGCCGATGACCCCGCCCGGATGCCCGGGACGGAGAGGGAACGATGACCAACCCCGAAAACGCCACCGGCGCCAACAGCACCGACAAGGCCGTGGCCATGCCGTCCAGCGGCTGGCCCAAGGACTACCGCGCCGGTTTCGTGTCGCTGGTGGGCCGCCCGAACGCGGGCAAGTCCACGCTGACCAACGCGCTGGTCGGGCAGAAGGTGGCCATCACCTCCGCCAAACCGCAGACCACGCGGCACACCATCCGCGGCATCGTGCACCGGCCGGATGCCCAGCTAGTGCTGGTGGACACTCCCGGCCTGCACCGGCCCCGGACCCTGCTGGGGCAGCGGCTGAACGACCTCGTGGCGGACACGCTTGCCGAAGTGGACGCGATCGGCTTCTGCCTGCCGGCCAACGAGAAGATCGGCCCCGGCGACCGCTTCATTGCCAACCAGCTGGCCGCCCTGTCCGGCAAGCCCGTGGTGGCACTGGTAACCAAGACGGACCTGATGGACAAGCAGGCGCTGGCCGAGCAGCTGCTGGCGGTCGCGGCACTGGGCGCGGAGATCTTCGGCCCGGACGGCTTCGCCGACATCGTGCCGGTTTCCGCCGCCAAGGGAGACCAGGTCCAAACGGTCGCCGATGTGCTGGTCCGGCAGATGCCGCTGTCGCCGCCGCTCTATCCCGACGGAGAGCTCACGGACGAACCCGAAGCCGTGATGGTGGCCGAACTGGTCCGGGAGGCGGCGCTGGAGGGGGTACGCGACGAACTGCCCCACTCGCTGGCCGTGGTGGTCGAGGAGATCGTTCCGCGCGAAGGCCGCAGCGCCGACAACCCGCTGCTGGATGTCCGGGTGAACCTCTTCGTGGAACGTCCGTCGCAGAAGGCCATCATCATCGGCAAGGGCGGGGAGAGGCTCCGCGACGTCGGCACCCGCGCGCGCAAGGGGATCGAGGGCCTCCTGGGCACCCGCGTCTACCTTGACCTGCACGTAAAAATAGCCAAGGACTGGCAGCGCGACCCCAAGCAGCTGGTGCGGCTCGGTTTCTGAGCCTCCGGCGCCGCCGGGAACTTTCCCCGGCCGCAACCCGTAGAATACTTAGCGGCCAGTGATGGGCTGGCCGCGTCTTTTTTATCTGGCTTACAACCGTGCAGAGGGGTATCCCGTGGATCATCGCGGCAGTTCCGGTGATGACCCGCAGACCCCGACGGGACAGCCGTCCGCGGGGCAGGATCCCGCCCCGCGGTCACCGGCCGGCGGCGCGCCGCGGCGCGCGCAGGCGCGGGCCGCCAATCCGAGGCACATGGGCCGCGGGCCCAAACTGCTGTGGCTGAAGGTCGTGGCGGGCGCGCTGGCGCTGGCCCTGGCGGCCGGTGTGGGCGTCGTGGTGTTCAAAATCGTGGGCCTGCGCGACAGCATCAGCACCTCGCCGCTGAACCTGGGCACCGGCGCCCAAGGGCTGCCGGTGGACCTGAGCCGTGATCCCGTGCAGATCCTCATCCTGGGTACCGACACACGCGCCGGCAGCGACGGCCGGTACGGCTCGGACGGCTCGTCGGCCGGCTTCGGCAAATCGGACGTGATGATGCTGATGAACCTGTCCGCGGACCGGGAGCGGGTCACCGTCGTCAGCCTGCCGCGCGACCTGCTCACCACCATCCCCACCTGCACCGATCCGGAGACCGGCGAGGTGTACCCGGAGCAGCAGGAAGCCCAGCTCAATGCCGCCCTGACCTATGGCGGCCCCGGCTGCACCGTGGCGGCCGTCAACGAAATGACAGGCCTGGAGATAGACCACTTCATGATGGCCGACTTCAACGCCGTCAAGGAGCTCTCCACGGTGATCGGCGGCGTGGAAGTCTGCGTCAACGAGCCCATTAATGACACCTACTCCAAGCTGCGGCTCCCGGCCGGCGTGAGCACCGTGCAGGGCGAGCAGGCGCTGGCGTTCCTGCGCACCCGGCACTCCTTCGGCGACGGCGGAGACCGCGGCCGGATCCGTGCGCAGCAGAGCTTCCTGGCGTCCATGGCCCGCAAGATCCAGTCCGAAGGCACGCTGACCAACGTGCCCCGCCTCTACTCCATCGCCGAGGCCGTGGTCAACAACCTCACGGTGGACGAAGGCCTGGCCGAGGTTTCCCGGCTGCTGGCCCTGGCCGACCGGGTCAAGAGCGTTGACCTGGGGAAGGTCGCGTTCGTCGCGCTGCCCACTAAGAGCGCCCCCATGGACGAGAACCGCCTGGTCTTGGACGAGGAACCGGGACAGGCCCTGTTCCGGATCCTGCGCCAGGACGGCGACGTCACCGCACCGGAGGTCAACACCGCCGGGTCGCCCGACCCGACGACGACGGGGGAGGCCGGCGGAGAACCCGCGGCCGGCGCCTCGGGCGGCGGCACCCCGTCCCCGACGGCAACCGACGACGGCGGGCCGACGGCCGGGGCGACGACCGCGCCGGGCGGGGACCCGACGGCCGGCGTGCCGTCCTTCGACCCGGCCGTGCAGCCCGTCGAGGTAATCAACGCCTCCGGCGCGGCCGGCCGCGACGAGGAACTGGCCGAACAGCTGCAGGCGCTGGGGTACCTGCTGGCGGCCCCGGGCGACGGCGGATCCGAACGCACCACCACGCAGCTGTTCTACTCGGCCGGATTCGAACACGTGGCCCTCTCCCTCGCGGAAGAACTGAACGTCCCCCGGGCCAACGTCCTCGCCTCCGGCGACCACTACGGCGTCGCGCTTTCGGTCGGTCGGGACTTCGCCAGCGGTACGCAACTGGCCGAGACCGGCGGCGTGGCCGGCGGCTTCAAGGGCCAGACCGCCGACCAGGTCACCTGCCAGCAGCCCGGCGCCTTCTAGCAGCCGCTACCAGATCCTGACCCGCTCGGCCGGGTCGAGCCACAGCCCGTCGCCCGGAGCGGTGCCGAACGCTTCGTGGAACGCGTCCAGGTTGCGCACCACCTGGTTGCAGCGGAACTCGTTCGGGGCATGCGGGTCGATCGCCAGCCGGCGCGCCGCCTCCTCCGAACGGATCTTCTGCCGCCAGCACTCGGCCCAGGAGTAGAAGAACCGCTGGCTGCCGCTCAGCCCGTCAATCACCGGGGCTTCCCGGCCCGCCAGGCTCAGCCGGTACGCGCGGTACGCGATGGCCAGCCCGCCGAGGTCGCCGATGTTCTCGCCCAGGGTGAGTTCGCCATTGACCGTGTTGCCGGGAGCCTCCGCCGGACTGAGCGCCGAGTATTGGGCCACCAGCTGGCCGGTGAGCCGCTCGAAGGCGGCCCGGTCCTCGTCGGACCACCAGTTCCGCAGCGCGCCGGTGCCGTCGTACTGCGATCCCTTGTCGTCGAAGCCGTGGCCGATCTCGTGGCCGATGACCGCACCGATGGCGCCGTAGTTCGCCGCGGCGTCGGCGTCGGCGTCGAAGAAGGGCGGCTGCAGGATCGCCGCGGGGAAGACGATCTCGTTCATCGTCGGCATGTAGTAGGCGTTGACGGTCTGCGGCGTCATGTGCCACTCGGCCTCGTCGATGGGCTTACCCAGCTTCGCCAGGTTGCGCCGGACCTCGAACTCGTTGGAGGCGAGGACGTTGGACCAGACATCGTTCCCGGGCACGAAGGCGGAGTAGTCGATCCACTTCTCCGGGTAGCCGATCTTGGTGCGGAAGGCCGCCAGCTTCTCCAGCGCTTTCCCGATCGTTGCGCTGCTGAGCCACGGCAGGGCGGAGATGCTCTCCCGGTAGGCGGCCAGCAGGTTGGCGACCAGTTCTTCCATCCGTTCCTTATGCGCCGGCGGGAAATGCCGCGCCACGTATTCCTGCCCGATGGCCTCCCCGAGGGCGCCTTCCACCAGGGACACGCCGCGCTTCCACCGCTCCTTGAGTTCCGGGGTGCCGCTGAGGGTGCGGCCGTAGAAGCCGAAGTGCGTCTGGACCGCTTCGTCGTGAAGATAAGGCGCCGCCGTCGTCAGCACGTGGAGCCGCAGCCAGGCCTGCCAGGCCTCCAGCGGCTCGCTGTCCAACAGGGCGTCGAGCGTGCCGAGGAACCCGGGCTGGCAGACCACCAGCTCGGCCGCGCCGCCCGCTTCGGGGCCCAGTGCCGCCAGCCAGTCAGGCATCCAGTCCGCCATGGCGGCCACCTGCCCGGCGGTGCGCAGGTTGTAGGTCTGCTGCGGGTCGCGGCAGGAGACCTTGTCCATGTGGCCGGCCGCCAGCTTGTGCTCCAGATCCAGTGCCGCGTCCGCCTGCACCGGGTCGAAGCCGGCCAGTTGCAGCATCTTCCGGGCGTAGTCCCGGTAGGCCTCGCGGATGGGGCCGAAGTCGTCCTCGCGGTAGTACGCCTCGTCCGGCAGGCCCAGTCCCGCCTGGTACAGGTAGATCAGGTAGCGGGTGGGGTCGCCGGCGTCGTTGTTGACGAAGAACGCGAGCGGATACGCGGCGCCGCTGCGGCTGAAGGCCCCGATGGCCTCGCGCAGCCCGTCCCGGTCGGAAATCTTCGCGATCGCGGCGAACTGCTCCGCCAGCGGCGAGAAGCCCTTGGCCTCGGCCGTGTCGGTGTCCATGAAACCGGCGTAGAGGACGCCGATCTTACCCGCCGGGCTGGTGGGATCCGGGTGCGCGGCGGCGTCTTCGATGATGGCCCGCACGGATTCTTCGGATGCGTCGCGCAGGGCCGTGAAGGAGCCTTCCAGCGCCCGGTCGTCGGGTATGGCGGTCTCCGCCAGCCACTTCCCGTTCACGTGCCGGAAGAGGTCGTCCTGCGGGCGGACGGCCGGGTCGACGTTGGACAACACGATGCCGGAGCGGCTCATGTGCGCCTCATTTCTTCGTTGCTTTCATCTATTCCCTCACATCCTACGCACCGTGCTAGTGTGAAATTGTGCGCGCAGGAATGCTCCTTCTTAGCTGCCGCGGCGAGGCCACGCGAACTACTGTTTGACAGGCCGAACCCTCGCTGCGGAGTTTGTGTTGCCCGGCCAAAATTTTTCGATTAGCTCACATGAGAAAAGGCCACACACCAAAATGCGAAACGCACAAAAGTCCTCCGGAATGCCCATCCATAAGTACATTCCCTTCCAGGACCAGATCGCCGTAGAACTGCCCGACCGCACCTGGCCGGACAAAGTGATGACGAAGGCCCCGCGCTGGTGCGCCGTGGACCTGCGCGACGGGAACCAGGCGCTGATCGATCCGATGAGCCCCGAACGCAAGCACAAGATGTTCGACCTGCTGGTGAAAATGGGCTACAAGGAGATCGAAGTCGGTTTCCCGTCCGCATCGCAGACCGACTTCGACTTTGTCCGCCAGCTGATCGAAGGCGACCGGATCCCCGATGATGTGACCATCCAGGTCCTCACGCAGTCCCGCGAGCACCTGATCGAGCGCACCTACGAGTCCATCGCCGGCGCCGGCCGCGCCATCGTGCACCTGTACAACTCCACCTCCGTGCTGCAGCGGCGGGTGGTGTTCCGGGAAGACCAGGACGGCATCGTGGACATCGCCTTGCAGGGCGCCCGGCTGTGCCGGAAGTATGAAGAGGGCCTGAAGGGCACCGAGATCACCTACGAATACTCGCCCGAGTCCTACACCGGCACGGAACTGGAATTCGCGGCCCGCATTTGCAACGCCGTCACCGACGTCTTCGAGATCTCCGCCGACCGGAACGTCATCCTGAACCTGCCGGCCACGGTGGAGATGGCCACCCCGAATGTCTACGCCGATTCCATCGAGTGGATGTCGCGGAACCTGAACAACCGCGAGAACGTGATCCTCTCCCTGCACCCGCACAACGACCGCGGCACCGGGGTGGCGGCGGCGGAACTGGGCTACCTGGCCGGCGCCGACCGGATCGAGGGCTGCCTGTTCGGCAACGGCGAGCGGACCGGCAACGTGGACCTGGTGACGCTGGGGCTGAACCTGTTCAGCCAGGGCATCGACCCGATGATCGATTTCTCCAACATCGACGAAGTGCGCCGCACCGTCGAATACTGCAACCAGCTGCCGGTGCCCGAACGCTCCCCGTACGGCGGCGACCTGGTGTTCACCGCATTCTCCGGCTCCCACCAGGACGCCATCAAGAAGGGCTTCGAGGCCATGGAGGCCGACGCGGACGCCCAGGGCAAGACGGTGGACGAACTCGTCTGGGCGGTGCCCTACCTGCCGGTCGATCCGAAGGACCTGGGCCGCAGCTATGAAGCCGTGATCCGGGTGAACTCGCAGTCCGGCAAGGGCGGCGTGGCCTACCTGCTCAAGCACGAGCACAACCTGGACCTGCCGCGCCGCGCCCAGATCGAGTTCTCGGGCGTCATCCAGCGGCGCACGGACACCGTGGGCGGCGAGGTCAGCCCCGCGCAGCTGTGGGAGACCTTCACCGACGAGTACCTGCCGACCCCGGACAACCGGTGGGGCCACTACACCCTGGGATCCGTCAAGACCGACAGCGCCGATGACGGTTCCTTCCAGCTGACCGCCACCATGGGCGTGGACGGCGTCCAGAGCCGCCGCACGGCCGAAGGCAACGGCCCGATCGCCGCGCTGCTGGAAATTTTCCGGCAGGACGGCGTGGATGTGCGGGTACTGGACTACACCGAGCACGCGCTCTCCGAGGGCGGCAACGCCCGGGCCGCCGCCTACGTGGAGTGTGCCGTGGGCGACCGGGTGCTGTGGGGCATCGGCATTGACACGAACACCACCATGGCCTCCCTGAAAGCCGTCGTGTCCGCGGTGAACCGCGCCATCCGCGACGAAGGCGCCAAGGCCGCCGGCTCGCTCTAGGGAACCGTCCAGCGGGCTTCCCTGCCGTGCCGCGGCGGGGGAGCCCGCTTTAGTGGGAGAATGGGACGGTGTCCAACAGATCCTTCGCCTCCCGCACGTACCGGGACCAGGGCGTCATCCTGCGGACCCACAAACTCGGCGAGGCCGACCGGATCATCACGCTGCTCACCAGGCAGCACGGCCAGATCCGGGCGGTTGCCAAAGGCGTGCGCCGCACCAGCAGCAAGTTCGGCGCGGTGCTGGAACCCTTCATGGTCGCGGACCTGCAGCTGGTCTCCGGCCGGAGCCTGGACATCGTTACGCAGGCCCAGATGGTCGGGCCGTACGGGCGGGACATCGCCGCCGACTACACCAAGTACACCTCCGCCGCCGCCATCTGCGAGACGGCGGAAAAACTCACCGACGTCGACGGCGAATCGGCAGGAGCGCAGTACGGGCTGGTCATCGGCGCGCTCTCGGCGCTCAGCCGCAGCGTGCACGCGCCCGAGCTGATCCTGGATTCCTACCTGCTGCGGGCGCTTGCGACGGCGGGCTGGGCCCCGAGCTTCGACCAGTGTGCCCGGTGCGGCGCCCAGGGGCCGCATACCGCCTTTGCCGCTCCGCTGGGCGGCGCGGTATGCCACGACTGCCGTCCGCCCGGGTCGGCCTCGCCCGCACCGGAAACGATGCAGCTGCTCGCCGCCCTGCTCTCCGGAGACTGGCCGGCAGCGGACGCCTCCGCCGCCGGCCCGCGCCGTGAGGCCGCCGGCCTAGTGGCCAGTTACCTGCAGTGGCACCTTGAACGAACCCTGAAATCCCTCAAGCATGTGGAGCGAGTGTGACCCCGATTTCCCGGCAACCGCAGCAGCCATGGCCGCATCCCTCCGGCGCCAAACCGCCCGCCCTGCCTCCGGCGCTGGTCCCGGAACACGTGGCCATCGTGATGGACGGCAACGGCCGCTGGGCGAACCAGCGCGGGCTGCCGCGGACCGAGGGGCACCGCGCCGGGGAAGCGGCCCTGCTGGACGTGATGGCCGGCGCGATCGAAATCGGGGTCAAACACGTCAGCGTGTATGCCTTTTCCACCGAGAACTGGAAGCGGTCCCCGGAAGAGGTCCGCTTCCTGATGGGCTTTAGCCGGGATGTGCTGCGCCGCCAGCGCGACCAGCTCGACGATTGGGGGGTGCGGATCCGCTGGTCCGGCCGCCGGCCCCGGTTGTGGAAGTCGGTGGTCAACGAACTGGAGGTCGCCGAGCGACAGACGGCCGGAAACTCCACCTGCACCCTGACCATGTGCGTGAACTACGGCGGGAGGGCGGAAATTGCCGATGCCGCCGCCGCCATCGCCGCCGACGTTGCGGCCGGACGGCTGCGGGCGTCGTCGGTCTCGGAAAAGACCGTGCAGCGCTACCTCGACGAGCCGGACCTGCCGGACGTCGACCTGTTCCTGCGGACGTCGGGGGAGCAGCGTTTCTCCAACTTCATGCTGTGGCAGTCCGCGTATGCGGAGATGGTGTTCATGGATACCCTCTGGCCCGATGTGGACCGCCGCACCCTTTGGGAAGCCATCGACATTTACGCCCGCCGCGACCGGCGGTACGGGGGAGCGGTGGACGCCGCCGCGGCCGGCGGGGCCTAGCCGGTTGCAACCGCGGCGGCCGTACTACCGCTGCTGGGTGTCCGTAAGGTCCTCGGTCCGGTCGTCCTGCAACACGTAGGCCTGCGCCCAGCGCTGCAGCCGGGCATAGGCGTCCCGCCGCACGTCGGTGCGGGAGAGGAACACGTCGTGCAGGGCGTCATGCACCTGCTCGATGGAGACGCTGTATCCCAGCCGGACCGCCCGCTCGGTCATGGTGCGGATGTCCAGCACCACGTCGGTGCTCCTCATGTCCTCGTGCCAGACCGAGCCGTTCATGCTGCGCGTCGAAGACATCACCAGCACCGGGATCTCGAGCTTCAGCCCCTTCGCGACCTTCGACTGTCCCTCCCAGATGGCGCTGAGCCAACCGGCGCGCACGGGGAAGGACTCCGGCGGCCGCAGCCTGGGGTCCAGATCCCATTCGCCCTCGGCGGTGCGGCTGATGCTGCGGTAGTAGAAGCCCCGGACCGGCAGTTTGATCTCGGTTTCCGGCTTGAGCCGGGACAAGGGGTCCAGCACCGCGCCGGCGGCTCGCCGGACCAGGGAGCTGCCGTGCATTTCCAGCCAGGGACTGTTCAGGACCAGGGCGCGCAGCTCGCCCGGGTGTTCCGCCGCCCACAGGGCCGCCACCAGCCCTCCGGTGGAGTGTCCCATCAGTGTGATCTTCGTCTCCGACTGGCCGCGTTCCTCACGGATCAGATCGAGCGCCAGCGAAATCTCGTCCTCGTACTGGCGCAGGTCCGTCACGAAGCCCGCCGGATCCCCCTCCCGCAGGCTGCGTCCGTGATGGTGCAGGTCCAGCGCAAAGAACGCCACGCCTTGGCGGTGCCAGAACTCCGCCAGTTCCGTGTTGAAGAAATAGTCGCTCCAACCGTGCACATACAGGACGGCGTGCCCGCCGGGGGAGCGCTGCGGGGAGTGCGGCAGGTAGCGGATCAGCGTCGCCCGCTGCTCCCGCCCGCCGGGGGCCGGCACTTGCAGGACCGTGGACTCGAACTCCGGGCCGAGGATGTCTTCTTGCCAGTCGGCTGCCGTCGCCACGTGGTCCTTCCTCTCTGTCCGGTTGCTGCCCCCATGTTATCGCCGGGTGGACACGGTTTGGTGCGGCGGCCTCCGCACGGAAAACTAGGACCATGCGCCTCTACCCCGCCTTCTTCCGCGCCGCGTTCTCCTGGATGGACGCCGAGCGTGCCCACCGAATCGGTTTCCAGCTCATCCGTGCCGCGCACCGGTGCGGGGCAGGGGCAGTGCTGCGCCGCGTCACGCGCCCGGATCCGTCCCTGGCCACCGCGGCGCTGGGCCTGACCTTCCCCTCGCCGTTCGGCCTGGCCGCGGGCTTCGACAAGGAAGGTTTCGGCATCGAGGCGCTGGCCGACCTGGGTTTCGGCGCGGTGGAGGTCGGCACCATCACCGGGAGCGCGCAGCCGGGCAACGCGCAGCCCCGGCTGTTCCGGCTGGTCGAGGACCGCGCCGTGATCAACCGGATGGGCTTCAATAACGACGGCGCGGCCGCCGTCGCGCCGCGGATCGCCGCCGCCCGGCGCGGCCTGGCTTCCCGATACGGCACGCTCCGGCCCGTCATCGGCGTGAACATCGGCAAGACGAAGGTGGTGGAACTGGCCGATGCCACCGAGGACTATCTGAAGAGCACCCGGCTGTTGGCCCGGTCCGCCGACTACCTCGTGGTCAATGTTTCGTCGCCGAACACGCCCGGATTGCGGCTGCTGCAGAACGTGGAGACGCTGCGGCCGCTGCTGCGGGCAGTGGGGGAGACCGCCGATTCCGCGGCCGGCCGCCATGTCCCGTTGCTGGTGAAGATCGCCCCGGACCTCAGCGACGAGGACATCGACGACGTCGCCCGGCTCGCGCTGGAACTGAACCTGGACGGCATCATCGCGACCAACACGACGGTTTCCCGCGAGGGCCTTGTCTCGGACGACACCAAGATCGCGGCCTGCGGGGAAGGCGGCCTCTCCGGGACCCCGTTGAAGCAGCGCTCCCTCGACGTGCTGCGCCGGCTGCGCGCCGCCGTCGGGGACGACCTGGCGCTAATCTCCGTGGGCGGTGTCGAGACGGCCGGCGACGTGCAGCAGCGGCTGGACGCCGGTGCGACCCTGGTGCAGGGCTATACGGCGTTCCTGTACGAGGGACCCTTCTGGGCAAGCCGCATCAACCGCGGCCTGGCCAAGCGCCGGCGCTGAACCGACCCGCGCCATCCGGCGCCCCGGCATGCCCTCCGAAGGGCGACCGGGCCTCGGATGGGATGCAAAAGGACCGAAAACCGCGATGCTCCCGGCCGATGGCATGCGAAAGGGCCGGGAGCCGCGATGCTCCAGGCCCCAGGGATGCGAAAGGGCCGGGAGCCGCGATGCTCCCGACCCTTCGACCGGCCCCTCCCCGCTGGATCAGGCGGGGTATTCGCCGCGCTTGACCTGCGGCTTCGGCAGGCGCATCCGGCGCAGCTGCAGCCCGCGCATCACGCCGTACCAGACTGCCCCGCGCTCCACGTCGCCAAACTTGGCGGCCAGGCGCTTCTTGAGCTGGCGGCCGAGGATGAAGGCATCGATGGCGACCAGCGCCAGCAGCACCCAGAAGCCAAACAGGATGAACGCCTGGACGTTGAGGTCGCGGATAAAGCTGAGGACCACGAAGATGAGGGCGAAGACGATCAGGAATTCGCCCAGCACCCAGCGGGCGTCCACGAAGTCGCGGACGAAGCGCTTCTGCGGCCCCTTGTCGCGCAACGGCAGAAAGCGCTCGTCGCCGGTGTTCATGGCCTCGCGCATCTTCAGCCGCTGATCCGCCATGGCGGCCCGGTTGGCCTCCTTGGCGGCCTTGCGGTCGTTCGGGACCAGGGGGCGCTTGCGCGCAGCTTCCTGGTCCTTGCGCCGGGGCGTGGGCGCGCCCTTGCCGTATCGAGGCTGCTGGGCGTCGTTGGCCTGGTCGATGGTTTCCTGGGGCGTGGGAGCCTCTTTTTTACGTCCGAACACCAGTCAAGAATACCGGACCGCGTACGGCCGTTGTCCCCCTTGGGACCCGCGCCGCCGGGGGAGTCACGGGGGCATCGTCGCGACGGAGCCCGGGCGATAGGGTGTCGACTATGACCAATGTGAACGTAGACGAACTTGCGGCCGCGGTCGACGCCGGCATGGGGCTCACCATCTCCTCGTTGGAACAGCTGGTTTCGATCCCGGGGATCGCCTGGCCGGCCTTCGACCCGGAGGACCTGGCGCGCAGCGCGGATGCCGTAGCCGGCATGGTCCGGGAGCTGGGCCTGGAGGACGTGCAGATCCTCAGCGTCGCGAACGGCGGGGCCGCCGGCGGCCCCGCCGTCGTGGCCCGCCGCCCGGCCGCGGCCGGCAAGCCGACCGTCCTGTTGTATGCCCACCACGACGTGCAGCCGCCGGGGGACCCGGCGCTCTGGCGGACGGAACCGTTCAAGGCCACGGAGATCGACGGCCGCCTCTATGGGCGCGGAACGGCCGACGACAAGGCCGGGATCATGGTCCACCTGTCCTCGCTGCGCACGCTGCTGGAGGTCCTCGGAGACGATTTCGGGCTCGGCATCACGTTGTTTATCGAGGGGGAGGAGGAGGCCGGCTCGCCAAGCTTCCGCCCGTTCCTCGAAGCTCACCGCGAACTGCTGCGGGCAGACGCCATCATCGTCGCCGACTCCAGCAACTGGAAGGTCGGCGTCCCGGCACTGACCACGAGCCTGCGTGGCCTGGTGGACGGCACCGTGGAGCTGCGGGTGTTGGAACACGCCGTCCATTCGGGCATGTTCGGCGGGCCGCTGCTGGACGCGCCCACGCTGCTGGCCCGGCTGATTGCCACCTTCCACGACGACGACGGGTCGGTCGCCATCGAGGGCCTCGTGTCCGCTCCCGCCGCCTCGGTGGACTATCCGGAAGAAGACTTCCGCCGCGATTCGTCGGTGCTCGAGTCCGTGCGGCTTGCGGGCACCGGAAGCATTGCCGACCGGCTCTGGAACAAGCCGGCCTTGTCGGTGATCGGCTTTGACGCCCCCAGCGTCGAGCTCGCGTCCAACACCTTGATCCCCGCCGCCCGCGCCAAGATCAGCCTGCGGCTGGCACCGGGACAGGATCCGGACCGGGCGATGGAGGCGGTGGCCGCGCATGTTGCCGCCCACGCGCCCTTCGGCGCCGCCGCCACGTTCGTGCCGGGGGAACGCGGCCACGCGTTTGCCACCGACACCTCCGCGCCGGCGGCCCGGGCGGCGCTGTGGGCCCTGGAGCAGGCGTGGGGCACGCTGCCGGTGGAGGCCGGCATGGGCGGGTCCATCCCGTTCATCGCCGACCTCACGGAGGTCTATCCGGAGGCACAGATCCTGATCACCGGCGTCGAGGACCCCGATTCGCGGGCGCACTCGGCCAACGAGTCGCTGCATCTCGGGGACTTCCGCAACGCGGTCCTGGCCCAGGCGCTGCTCCTGGCACGGTTGAACGGCGAGGGACTCTAGGCCTGTTCGCGCCAGGCTGGAGGCGGGGGAGAGTTATCCCATTTCGGCCCACCAGACGTACGATGGATGGGAAGCCCGACGCACCACTGAGTAATAGCAGCAGGTCACCGGACGGCCCGAAATAGATAAGGAAGTGCAATGAGCGCAACGACCAACTCGTCCGCCCCCACCACGGCACCCGAAGCGGCAGAACTGCCCACGCATGAAGTTGCTTTGACCGACGTCGCCGCCGGAAAGGTCCGCAGCCTCCTGGAGCAGGAAGGCCGCACGGATCTGCGCCTGCGCGTTGCCGTACAGCCGGGCGGATGCTCCGGCCTGATCTACCAGCTGTACTTCGACGAGCGGATGCTCGACGGAGACGCTGTCCGTGATTTCGACGGGGTCGAGGTCGTCGTCGACAAGATGAGCGTTCCTTACCTCTCGGGCGCCTCGATCGACTTCGAGGACACGATTTCCAAGCAGGGCTTCACCATCGACAACCCGAACGCCGGTGGCTCCTGCGCCTGTGGAGACTCCTTCCACTAAGGGCCTGCAGGGCGCTCTCCGGCCGCCGGGACGGCCGACGCACGGGGGAGCCTGTCACATGGAAGTCATGTGGGCGGGTAAGCTCTACAGTGAGTAGTAAAACTGGATATGCGGCCAGGCTCAGCTCTGCCATGGCCGCATCACTTGCACGAAACAAAGAGGAAGGGCCGTCTGTGAGTTCGCAGGTTCGAACCGGCAGTCGACGCGCCAGAATCGCCAAGGCTACAGGTCTGGGTGCACTCGGTGCGTTGTTGTTGACGGGATGTTCAGAAGAAGTCCGTTTGGGTTGGTTGCCCACCGAGCGGGACGTTACCAACCACACGCCCGAAATCATTGATTTGTGGGTCAACGGATGGATCGCCGCGCTGGCCGTCGGTGTCGTGACCTGGGGCCTGATCCTCTGGTGCATCATCGCGTACCGCCGCCGCAAGGACGAAACGGGTTACCCGCGCCAGCTGAGCTACAACCTGCCGCTGGAGATCTTCTACACCGCGGTTCCCGTGGTCATGGTCATGGTCTTCTTTTACTTCACGGACAAGACCACGTCCAACATCACCGAGCGGGTGGACAACCCCGACGTCGTCGTCGACGTGCGCGGCAAGCAGTGGGCCTGGGACTTCAACTACGTCAAGCAGGACAAGTACTTTGCCGGCGTGCAGGCCCACCTGACCGGCGAGACCGGCGTCCCGGAGACCCTGCCCACGCTGTACCTGCCGGTCAACCAGAGCGTGGAGCTGCAGATCAACTCCCGCGACGTCATCCACTCGTTCTGGGTTCCCGCCTTCCTGCAGAAGGTGGACATGATCCCGGGCAAGACCAACTTCCTGAACTTCACCCCCACCCGTGAGGGCATCTACGACGGCAAGTGCGCCGAGCTTTGTGGCGAGTACCACTCCGAAATGCTCTTCCGTGTCGCGGTGGTCTCCGAGGCTGAATTCGACGCTCAGATGGCGCGGCTCAAGGACGGCCAGCTCGGCGAAGAGTACGACCGCAACCCCTACGCTGAAGCGTCTGAGTAAAGGAGCGAGGGCCACAAGTGTCAACGTACGAATACACAGCTGACGACCGGGCTACCACGGTAGCTCCGCGCGTCGTGCCGGTGTCCAAGGGGCGCATCGTCGTCAACTGGATCACCTCCACGGACCACAAGACCATCGGGTACATGTACCTGATCGCGTCGTTCATCTTCTTCTGCCTCGGCGGCGTGATGGCCCTGGTCATCCGCGCCGAACTGTTCGAGCCCGGCATGCAGATCCTGCAGACCAAGGAACAGTACAACCAGCTGTTCACCATGCACGGCACGGTGATGCTGCTGATGTTCGCCACGCCGCTGTTTGCCGGCTTCGCCAACGTCATCATGCCGCTGCAGATCGGTGCCCCCGACGTAGCGTTCCCGCGCCTGAACGCGCTGGCTTTCTGGTTCTTCCTGTTCGGCAGCATCATTGCGGTGGCCGGTTTCATCACCCCGCAGGGCGCCGCTTCCTTCGGCTGGTTTGCCTATGCACCGTTGTCCAACACCACCTTCTCCCCGGGAGTCGGCGGGGACTTGTGGGTCTTCGGCCTGGCGCTGTCCGGCTTCGGCACCATCCTCGGTTCGGTCAACTTCATCACCACGATCATCACCATGCGCGCCCCGGGCCTGACCATGTGGCGGATGCCGATCTTTACCTGGAACACGCTGGTCACCGCCATCCTCGTCATGATGGCATTCCCGCCCCTGGCCTCGGCGCTGTTCGCCCTCGGCGCCGACCGGCGCTTGGGTGCGCACATCTTCAACCCGGAGAACGGCGGTGCCATCCTCTGGCAGCACCTGTTCTGGTTCTTCGGCCACCCTGAGGTTTACATCATCGCCCTGCCGTTCTTCGGCATCGTTTCCGAGATCTTCCCGGTGTTCAGCCGCAAGCCGATCTTCGGATACAAGGGCCTGGTCTACGCCACGATCGCCATCGCCGCGCTGTCCGTGACGGTGTGGGCCCACCACATGTACGTCACCGGCTCGGTGCTGCTGCCGTTCTTCGCCTTCATGACGATGCTCATCGCGGTGCCAACCGGGGTGAAGTTCTTCAACTGGATCGGCACCATGTGGCGCGGATCGATCACCTTCGAGACGCCCATGCTGTGGAGCCTGGGCTTCCTGGCGACCTTCCTGTTCGGCGGCCTGACCGGCATCATCCTGGCTTCCCCGCCGCTGGACTTCCACGTCTCCGACACCTACTTCGTGGTGGCGCACTTCCACTACGTGGTCTTCGGCACCGTCGTGTTCGCAATGTTCGCGGGCTTCTACTTCTGGTGGCCCAAGTGGACCGGCAAGATGCTCAACGAGCGCCTCGGCAAGATCCACTTCTGGATGCTGTTCCTGGGCTTCCACGGCACCTTCCTCATCCAACACTGGCTCGGCGTCGAGGGCATGCCCCGTCGCTACGCCGACTACATGCCGGAAGACGGGTTCACCGCGATGAACCAGTTCTCCACGGTTGCATCCTTCGTGTTGGGCGCCTCGATGATCCCGTTCTTCTGGAACGTCTACATCACCTGGCGCAACGGCAAGAAGGTCGAGGTCGACGACCCCTGGGGCTTCGGTGGTTCGCTTGAGTGGGCGACCTCCTGCCCGCCGCCGCGGCACAACTTCACCTCGCTGCCCCGCATCCGGTCGGAGCGCCCCGCCCTGGACCTGCACCACCCGGAGCTGGCACCGCGGCACACCCCGACGACTCCGGCACCGGTGGCCCAGATGGCCGGTCCCGCTGACCAGAAGGACGCATAACTGTGAAGATTGAAGCCTGGCTATTCATTGCGCTTGCGCCGTTCTTCGCCCTCGTTGCCACCGTCTACGGCTACATGGGGAACTGGGAAGAGCCCGTCGGCTGGCTGGCGCTGTACCTGACGGCCGGATTGTCCCTGATGATCGGCGGTTACCTCTGGTTTACGGCGCGGCGCATCGGTGCCCGTCCGGAGGACCGGGTCGACGCCGAGATCCATGAGGGTGCCGGCGAGCAGGGCATGTTCAGCCCGTGGAGCTGGTGGCCGATCGTGCTCGGTCTCGGTGCCGCCACTGGGTTCATGGGCCTGGCGGTCGGCTGGTGGATCGTCTACATCGCCGTTGGCCTGACCACGGTAGCCATCATCGGCTGGGTCTACGAATACAGCCGCGGGGACCACGCGCACTGATTCCCGCAACTACACGACGAAAGGGTCCGGAACCGTCAGGGTTCCGGACCCTTTCGTCGTCCCCGCCGGGGGGCCGGGCGCGGCGACGCTGGTCTAGACCGGATAGGATGAAAGGGAATTAAACCGGCTGAGCAGGAGGCCGCATGTCCGTGAACGCCGCCGCGATCGAGGGTGGGCTCGATGGCTCCTCCCGTACCGCCAAGCACGTCCAGCTCAGGGACATTTTGCGCAGGCATGCCCAGGAGCGCTGCGAACCCGGGGCCGCTTTTCCCTCGGAGCGGGAACTGGCCGAACGCTTCGGCGTGGCGAGGATGACCGTGCGCCAGGCGATCGACTCACTGGTCGCCGAACAGGTGCTCGAACGCATTGTCGGCCTGGGAACGTTTGTGCGGCAGCCGAAGCTGGACCTGCAGGTCAAGCTCACGTCCTACAGCGAAGAGATGCAACGCCGCGGCATGGTTCCCGATGCCCGCGTCCTCAGCTTCGAGCAGATCGGCGCCACCCCGCTGGTGGCCCGCGAGCTGCAGATCGAGGAGGGGCAGCCAGTGGTGCGCTTCCGCCGCCTGCTGCTGGCGGACGCCGAACCGATGAGCGTGGACGAAAACTTCATTCCAGCGCAGCGCGTGCCGGGGATCCTCGACGAGGGCCCGCCGTCGTCGCTGTACAACGTCTTGAGCGAACGATACGGACTCATCATGGAGTGGGGCGAGGACACGATTGAGGCGACCGCGGCCCAGCCCTCCATCGCGCGGCTCCTGAGCGTGGACATCGGATCGCCGCTGCTGAAGATCCAGCGGCATGCCTACGTTTCCAAAACCATGGTCGACTTCTCGATCTCGTATTACCGCGCGGACCGGTACAAGCTGTGGGTGCCGCTGCAACGGCCCGGGGGACGTGCGCCGCGTTCCTACAACGTCAAGCGCTTCTAACGGCTGTACGGCGCTGCTGAAGGCCGTCTCGGCCGCAAATGGCGCCGCCGGCCGGGCCCAGAGCTACTGCTGCGCCGGGGGAGCGCCGTGCGGCCGCGTTCCGCCCGTGGTCGCCGTGAGAGCCCGTCCCGCCCGGTATACGCAGGGAGCCCCACCGCGGTGAAGCAAAGGGGTGAGACAGAGAAATGGCCCCGGACCAGGTCCGGGGCCTTTTCTCTATGTGGATATTGCCTTAGCGGGCGGTGACTTCCGCCTTCTCGGCGGGTGCCTCGACCTCGGCGTGGTGGCTGTGTGCAGCCTCCAGCTCGGCCGGGGTAACCGGTGCCACACGGTCTTCGAAGAAGAACCGGGACAGGGCACCGCGCAGCTTCTCGGAGCGCTTGATGTGCCCGGCCCTGTTCGGCTGCGCCGGGATTACCTCGGGCGACTCGTAGCTGACCAGCCGGTACTGCTTGTACTCGTTCAGCGGCTCGTGGACCTCGATGAACTCGCCATGCGGCAGGCGGACAATGCGTCCGGTCTCCCGGCCATGGAGGGCGATCTCGCGGTCCTTGCGCTGCAGCGCCAGGCAAATGCGGCGCGTGACGATGAAGCCGAGGATCGGGCCCAGGAAGAACAGAGCGCGCAGCCAGTACGTCACGTCGTTGAGCGACACGTGGAAGTGCGTGGCGATCAAGTCGGAGCTGGCAGCTGCCCACATCACCGAGTAGAAGACGATGCCGGCGACGCCGGTGGCGGTGCGGAACGGGACGTTGCGCGGGCGGTCCAGGATGTGGTGCTCGCGGGTGTCCTTGGTCACCCAGCTTTCGATCCACGGCCAGGCGAACATCACGGTGAACAGCAGGGCCGCCGGGCCGAGGGCCGGGATGAGCACGTTCAGCGAAATGGTCCGGCCGAAGATCACGAACTCGCCCACACCGGGCATCAGGCGCAGCGCGCCGTCCACCCAGCCGATGTACCAGTCAGGCTGGGTACCGGCCGAGACGGGGGAGGGGTCGTAGGGGCCGTAGTCCCAGATCGCCAGGATCTGGAAGTTCGCGGCAATGACGGCCAGGATGCCGAAGACAACGAAGAAGAAGCCGCCTGCCTTGGCCGCGTAGACCGGGCCGATCGGGAAGCCGACGACGTTGGTCTCGGAACGGCCGGGGCCGGGGTACTGGGTGTGCTTGTGCACGACAACCATGAACAGGTGGACGGCGATCATCAGGAGGATCAAGGCCGGGACCAGCAGGATGTGGAGCACGTACAGGCGGCCCACGATGTCCGTACCCGGGAACTCGCCGCCGAACAGCAACAGCGATATGTAGGTACCAACCAAGGGGATTGCCTTGATCACGCCGTCGATGATGCGCAGGCCGTTACCGGAGAGCAGGTCGTCCGGCAGGGAGTAGCCGGTGAAGCCGGCTGCCAGGGCCAGGATCAACAGGACGCAGCCGACAACCCAGTTCAGCTCACGCGGGCGGCGGAACGCGCCGGTGAAGAACACGCGCAGCATGTGGAACGAGACCGAGGCAACGAACAGCAGCGCAGACCAGTGGTGCAGCTGACGCATGAACAGGCCGCCGCGGACCTCGAACGAGATCTCCAGGGTGGACTGGTAGGCGACGGACATTTCGACGCCCTTGAGCGGCACGTACGGTCCGTCGTAGTGCGTCTCGGCCATCGAAGGATCGAAGAAGAACGTCAGGAACGTTCCGGTGAGCAGCAGGATGACGAAGGAGTACAGCGCCACTTCGCCGAACATGAAGGACCAGTGGTCGGGGAAGATCTTCCGACCGAATTCCTTGACGATCCCCGAACCGCCGACGCGGGTATCGACGAAGTTGGTGATCCGCCCGACCCGCGTCTTGGGTACGTAGGTATCAGTTGAAGCGCTCATGCTTAGCCACGCTCCCAGTAGCTCGGTCCGACAGGTTCATGGAAATCGCTCGTGGCGATCAGGTAGCCCTCGTCGTCGACGCTGATCGGCAGCTGGGGAAGGGCGTGCGCGGCCGGGCCGAACACTACCTTGCATTCCTGGGCGGCATCGAAGGTCGACTGGTGACAAGGGCAGAGCAGGTGGTGCGTGTGCTGTTCGTACAGCGCCACCGGGCAGCCAACGTGGGTACAGATCTTTGAGTACGCAACGATGCCATTGTAGTTCCAGTCTTCGCGGCCTGGGGAGACCTGGAGGACGTCGGGATTCAGGCGCATCAGGAGGACGACGGCCTTGGCCTTCTCCTCGAGCTTGTGCTCGGCCTCGTTGAGCCCCTCGGGGATGACGTGGAACGCGGAACCAATGGTGACATCCGAGGCCTTGATCGGGGTGCCGCTGGGGTCGCGGGTCAACCGGACGCCTGCGTCCCACATGGTATGCCGCAGCACCTCAGGGTTCAGGTCCTTGGACAGGTCGCGGAAGATGCCGATGGCCGGCAGGATCGCCAGCACGCCGGCGCCGATCAGGGTGTTGCGGATCAGCGGGCGGCGGGAGATGCCGGACTCGTCCAGGACCTGGCCGATGATCTGCTCGGCGTCCTTGCGGTCTTCCTCGGTGCGGACCTCGTGGCGCTCTTCGACGATCTCGTGGTCCGGCATGAGGGTCTTGGCCCAGTGGACAATGCCCACGCCAATGCCCAGCATGGCAAAAGCGGTGCCCATGCCGAGGGTGAAGTTCTGCAGTCGCAGCGTTGCGGTGGTGTCATCCAAGCGGATGCCAAAGTACCCGACGAAGAAAAGTACGGTGCCGATGATGGAGATTACGAAGAGTATCGCAACCTGGCGTTCGGCTCGCTTTTCCGCCCGGGGATCTTTGTCGGCACGGCGCGGGCGGTGCGGGGGGAGTCCAGGATCCTGAAACTTCTCCACGTCGCTCTGACCAGCCGTAGCAACGGTGCCCGAGGTGTTCGGACTGCCGTGACTATGGTCGCCCATGATCCCTCTCATCCTTCTCTAAATAGTTCAAAACTCATTAATGACTGTTGGCGCTTCTCCGGCGGCCCGTTGGGCCGCCGGAAGCGAAGGTTAGGAAGACCGCTGGGTCAGCCAAATGGTGAACGCGATGACCACGCCCAATCCAAGCGTCCACATCAGCAGGCCCTCGGACACGGGGCCGAGCCCGCCAAGCGAGATCCCGCCGGGGGAGGGCTGCTCTTCGATGGTCTTCAGGAAGGCGATGACGTCGCGCTTCTCCTCCGGGGAGATGTTCGCGTCGCTGAACACCGGCATGTTCTGCGGACCGGTGGCCATGGCTTCGTAGATGTGCGCTTCGCTGACGCCGCTAAGCGCCGGCGCGAACTTGCCGCGCGTCAGGGCACCACCTGCTGCGGCAGCGTTGTGGCACATGGCGCAGTTGACCCGGAAGATCTCACCGCCGGCCGCAGGATCACCCTGGGAGACGTCGAGGAATTCATCCGCCGGAATTGCGGGACCGGCGCCGAGGGAGGCTACGTAGGCCGCCAGCTGCATGGTCTGCTCTTCGTTGAACTGGTTCGGCTTTTCCAGTGCCTGGGGGCCGGACATCTGCATGGGCATGCGGCCGGTTCCTACCTGGAAGTCCACGGCTGCGGCGCCGACGCCGATCAGCGACGGACCGGCCTGGTTGCCGTGCGCACCCTCCGGGGCCCCGACAGCACCGATTCCGTGACAAGTTGCGCAGTTGGCCACGAAGAGCTTCTCGCCCTCTTCGATGTCCTGCGCGGAAAAGGTGGTGGTTTGGGCCTTGGCCTCGTTGACGTTCCCGGCAACGGCGTACAGTCCGCCGGTGACGAGCAATCCCATGAGCAGCAGGGCAACGGCCGCCAGGGGATGTCGTCGCCTCTGGGAGAGTGCCTTCACTTGTTGGTTCCTAACTTTGCGGTGCGTGTGCGTAGATGTTCGGCTGGCTCGGTTCGCAGCGAGGCGCGGACCTTTCGGCCGTCTACTTAAGGAAGTAGATGATGATGAAGAGAGCGATCCACACGACGTCGACGAAGTGCCAGTAGTACGACGTGACGATGGCCGATGTGGCTTCGAAATGGCCGAACTTCTTGGCGACGTAGGCGCGGCCGATGATCAGCAGGAAAGCGATGAGGCCGCCTGTGACGTGGAGGCCGTGGAAGCCGGTGGTGATGTAGAACGCCGAACCGTAGGAGTTCGAGGACATCGAGACGCCTTCGGAGACGAGCATCGCGTATTCGTAGGCCTGGACGGAGACGAAGATGGCGCCGAGGATGAATGTCAGCAGGAACCATTCGACCATGCCCCACTTGGCGACATTGAAGAGCCCGCCGGAGCGGCGGGCCTGCAAGCGCTCTGCGGCGAAGACGCCGTACTGGCAGGTGAAGGAACTGGACACCAGGACGATGGTGTTGGCCAGCGCAAACGGAACATTCAACTTCTCGGTTTCCATCGCCCACATCTCGCCGGAGGTGGCGCGGAGGGTGAAGTACATAGCGAAAAGGCCGGCGAAGAACATCAGCTCGCTGGAGAGCCACACAACGGTTCCGACGGAAACCAGGTTGGGGCGATTCAGCGTTGGATGCGCCGGGGTACTGGGGGCATGGGTTGCAGTTGTCACAAGGCCATTATGTCTATAAATCTGCCCACTTCACCAATGCATTTGAACGCGTGGCGCCGCGTTCCGGTTCCTGAACCGCCGGATTCCGCGGAACGGCGCGGAAGTTAACAATCCGGAAGTTTCTACAAAACGTAGATAACCTAGTGAAGTGACGACCGAACCCAACGCTCAGAACACACCCACCTGGCCTGAACTGATCTCTGCCCTGATCTCCCGGCAGGACCTCACGGCGGCCCAAACCCAGTGGGCGATGAACACGATCATGTCCGGCGGGGCCTCCGACGCGCAGATGGCCGGCTTCCTGGTCGCGCTGCGGGCGAAGGGGGAGACGGTCGACGAGCTGACCGGCCTGGTGGAGGCCATGGTCGGCAACGCCCGGCCGATTGACATCCCGGGGGAGAAGCTGGACATCGTCGGTACCGGCGGGGACCGGCAGAATACCGTCAACATCTCGTCCATGGCCGCCCTGGTGTGCGCGGGGGCCGGGGCCCGGATAGTCAAGCACGGAAACCGCGCCGCGTCGTCGTCGTCCGGTTCGGCCGATGTGATCGAAGCCCTGGGCGTGCGCCTGGACCTCCCGGTGGACCGCGTGGCGCAGACCGCCGTCGAAGCGGGGATCACGTTTTGCTTCGCGCAGGTGTTCCACCCCTCCATGCGTTATGCGGGCGCGGTGCGCGCGGAACTCGGGGTGGCCACCGCCTTCAATTTCATGGGACCGATGACCAACCCGGCGAATCCCACGGCGGCCGCCATCGGCGTTGCCGACGCCCGGCTCGCGCCGCTCATCGCCGGCGTGCTGGCCGCCCGGGGCATCCGCGCACTCGTCTTCCGCGGCGGGGACGGCCTGGACGAGCTGACCACCACGGGCCCCTCGTCGGTATGGGAGGTGCGCGGCGGCGCCGTGACGGAACACGACCTGGACCCGCTTAACCTCGGCATCCCCCGGGCCACGCTGGACGACCTGCGTGGCGGGGACGCCGCCGCGAATGCCGAAGTGGTGCGCCGCGTGCTCGCGGGGGACAAGGGGCCGGTGCGCGACGCCGTCGTCCTCAACGCAGCCGCCGCCCTGGTGGCCAACGAGGCAACAGCCGACGCTCCGCTGCTGGAGCGGCTGGCCGCCGGTTTGGAACGGGCCGAGGAAGCCATCGACAGCGGTGCCGCGGCCGAGGCGCTGCAGCGCTGGATCGACGCTACCCGCTGACCTTCCGGCCCGCGCGGGGGGCGCAACAGCTTAACAATTAACAAGGAGTGCCCCGGACAAAATGTCCGGGGCACTCCGCCTGTCCGCGGAGCCTAGTGCTCGAACCCGAGCGAGAAGGCTGCATCCAGGTCGTGCTTGGAATAGGCGCGGAAGGCGATGTGAGTGGTCGTTGCCTGAACGCCTTGGACCTTCGAGAGCCGGTCGGCGATGACATCGGCCAGCTCGTCGTGCTTGGCGACCCGTGCGACGGCGATCAAATCCCATTCCCCGGTGACCGAATAGACCTCGCTGATGCCCTCTATCTCGGAGATCTCCTGGGCGCACTCCGGAATCCGGGTCGCATCGGTGCGGATGAGAACGAATGCTGTAGCCACTGCACTGCCTTTCTGCTGGAACTGGGTGTTCTTCCCTATGTCCGAGGTTATTCCACCCGTCGGGCGAAACGTAGTTTGATGAACAGTGCGGCGGCCGCGCGCCACCCCAACAGCAGGGCGCCGAGCACCAGGAAGGCCACGATCTGGAAGGACGGCGCGAGCCCGCCGCCCGCGAGGCCGCGAAGGGCGAGCCCCAGGGCCACTGCGGCCAGCCAGACCGCGACTCCGGTCGGCCAGAGGGCGGCCGGCCGGCGCCAGGCGCGCGAGGCCAGCCAGCCTACGAGTGCCCCGGCCAGGAACGGGCTCGCGGTGATCAGGATTCCGGCCAGCGCCATTCCGTGTTCGTGCGTGTTTCGGCCCGCCGCCGCAAAAATGACGACGGCGGCCAGGTCCAGGGCGAGCGATGCTGCCACCAACGGGATGCCCGCGCGGAGCCGGGGCGATGTTTCAGTCACCCCTCCACACTATCGGGCAGGCACGGGCGTACGATTCGAGGACGAGCCGGTCGGGTCCCTGGCGACGGGTCAGGGGCCGAAGCCGGTCGGCTGGTCAGGGGCCGAAGCCCGCGGCGGATGGGGAGGAGCCGAAGCCATGAAGTTGGCACAGGTTGCGCTCGGTGTGCACGAGCTCGAGCGGGCCACCGCTTTCTACACCGACCTGCTCGGTTATCCGCCGGCCGGGGTCTTCAACCCTCCGGGCCTGGTGTTCTTCGATCTCGACGGCGTGCGGCTGCTGCTGGAGGTGGGCGCGCCGGCCGCCCTGTTGTATCTGCAGGTCGACTCGGTGCGGGACCGGGTCGAGGAACTGCGCGCCCGGGGAATACCGGTTGCCGAAGAACCACACATCATTTTCCGGCATGCCGATGGTGCCTTGGGACCTGCCGGCATGGATGAATGGATGGGCTTCATCCGCGACTCGGAAGGCAATCTCGTGGGGCTGGTCAGCCACGAGCAGGCGGAGCATTAAGGTAGCATCCGTGCCCACAACCGTGCATACTTGTTGCTTGAGCAACAAGGAAGCAGATTTGTATGTATGTGTTGACGGTCGATCAGCGGCGCTCCCGGCGCCACGTGGACCTCGTCGAGGGCGCGCTCGGCGCCCTGAATGACGACCCGTCCCGTCCGCTGGTGCGCGGTTTCGAACGCACCGCCGGCGACGAGATGCAGGCGGTGGTCGCCGACCCGGCCGTCGCGGCTGATCTTGCCCTGGACCTGGCGGTCAGCAACCACTGGAGCGTGGGAATAGGCGTGGGCGGGGTCGTCACCCCGCTCCCGGAGTCTACCCGCGCGGGTTCCGGCGAGGCCTTCGAGCGCGCGCGCGAAGCGGTGACCGCGGCCAAGACATCGCCCGGCAACGTCGCCGTCTCCGGTGCCCGCGAGGAGGCCGGCCATGCCGAAGCGGTGCTGCAGTTGCTGGTATCAGTGGCACGGAAGCGCAGCAGGCAGGCGACGGAAGCCGGGTTGCTCAGTGATGAAGGACTGACCCAACAGCAAATTGCCGACCGGCTGGGGATCACCCAGCAGGCCGTCTCCAGCAGGCTGCACAGTGGGCTCTGGCCCGAGTGGCGACGCGCACGGTTGGCGGCCCAAGCGTTGCTGGAAGGGGCCGACCGATGAGCGTCATCGCACTGCTCACGCTCTGCGTGGCCACGGCCGTGGCGGCGCCCATGTACTTCGAGCGGTTCCAGGGCCGGGGCAACCGCTGGCTGTACGCCGCCAGCGCCGTATCGCTGTTGCTCTTGGGCATTGCGGCATTGTTGGCGGTCCTGGGGTCGGGCGGTCTAGGCCCGGCAGCCTATGCGCTGGGCGTGGCGGCCGCCGCGATCGGCGGTGGCCCGGCCACCGTGACCATCCTGCGGTTGTCGTTCAATGCCTCGCACCCTGACAACCACACCGACCCCGAAGCATCCCCGGTGCTCCGCGGAGGGGCCTGGATCGGGGTGCTCGAGCGGACGGCCATCGCGGCCACCCTGCTGGCCGAGTGGCCGGAAGGATTGGCAGTCGTCCTCGCGGTGAAAGGCCTGGGCCGGTATTCCGAACTCGGTCAGTCCGGGGCGGCCGAGCGATTTATCCTGGGCACCTTCGCGAGCGTGCTGTGGGCCGCGGCCGCTACCGGCATCGCGGTTCTCCTGCGCTGAGCGCAGGCGGGCTCGGCATTCCCGGGCCAAGGCGGCGGCGCCAGGCCAGCGGCGCGCAGTCCGTAACAAAAACCACGGTCCCGCCCGGTGCTGCCGCCGCCCCTGCTGGGCCCGTGTTCCGTCCCCACGAAATATTGCCCGCGGTCTGTTGCCCACGCCACATTCGGCCTCTTATGATGATCACCGGTCAAGGAGCGGCCATGGGGAACTCTTGAGGGGACAAAGCATGGATCCCAAACTGCGAGTGGTCGTCCGGCTGGATATCGATCGGGAATCCGCCAATATCGAAGTGCGCGGGCACGTGACAACCCGAAACATCGTGGCGCTGTATTCGTTGGTTCGCCGCACCAGCGCCCTTGCGCCCGGTCGGGGCGTCACCATCAACCTTCAGCATGCCCGGATTGAAGCTGCCGCGCTGGAAGAGCTTCACCGCTGCAGTGAAAGCAAGCAGCTTCCCGGTTATGCGGCGCCCGAAGGGGAGGGGTGCCGCCTGCAGGTGATAGACCCGGGTGGCAGGGACGCCACGGCCCCGGTGCTGGCCGGTGCCCCCGGCTGAGCTGGAGGCATAATTTTTGGCTGCCGGTGGGTGCCCGGTTCACGTTGAACACCCGATTCATGGACGTTCGAGGGGCGGTTCTGGTACGCCTGACGCAGGGGAGGAGCCCATCATGCAGAAGATCACGCCATGCCTGTGGTTCGACAGCGAAGCCGAAGAGGCGGCACAGTTCTATGTCCAGCTGTTCAAGAACTCGAAGATCCTGGACGTAACGCATTACGGCGAGAGCGGTCCCGGGATGGAAGGCCAGGTGCTGACCGTAGAGTTCGAGTTGGACGGCCAGTCCTTCACGGCCCTGAACGGGGGAGCCCAGTTCACGTTTAATGAGGCCGTGTCCCTGCAGGTGGATTGCGAGGACCAGGCGGAGGTCGACCGGCTCTGGGACGCCCTGACCGCCGACGGCGGTGCCGAGAGCCAATGCGGATGGCTCAAGGACAAGTACGGATTGTCCTGGCAAATCATTCCCTCGGTGCTGCCGCGGCTGATCGGGGGACCGGATGCGCAGAAGGCCCAACGTGCCATGGAAGCCATGCTGCAGATGCGGAAGATCGACATCGCCGAACTGCAGCGCGCCTACGACGCCGGCTAGCGCCTTGTCCGCCGCGAGCCCTTTCTGTCCGCTGCCGCCGGCCGGGTGCTCACAGGATGCCGGCCGGCAGGTGCGTGTTCCTGACTGCGTCGAAGACGACGTCGGTGAGTCTGTGCTGGCGCGCGAGGACTCTCCGCTGCCTTGCCGCGCCGGTGCCGTCGCGAAGGATTCCGTCGACGACGACCTGTATGGGTTCCAGATCGTCCGTTTCCGCCAGCACGGGGCCGACGTGTTCGAGCAGGGCGCTGACCACGTTTCGGGCCGGGGTGCGGTCGCTCTTCAACGGGTGGAGCAGTTCGTCTTCCAGTCCTGACCTGCTGGCCCGCCAGGACGCAAGACGCAGCAGCTCTGCCGGTACCGGAGGCGGCGGGCTGCCGTCGCTCCATTGGCGGGCAGCCGTCTCTACCAGCGCCCGGCACAAGGCGGCCACGGCGGCAGCTTGTTCCGCTTGCAGGCAGACATCGGCCACGCGTATTTCAACCGTGGGATGCCGTTGACCGAGCCGCGCGTCGAAATAGATCATGCCCTTATCCAGCAGCACGTCGCACTCGAGCAGCATCCCCAACAGTTGGTGGTAGGCAGCGGGGGAGCCGAAGATGCCGGTCGGCCCGGCGGTGGGCCACCGTTTCCAGACCTGGTAGCGGAAGCTGGCGTAGCCACTGTCCACGCCCTGCCAAAAGGGGGAGTTGGTGCTCAGCGCTAGCAGGACCGGCAGCCAGACCCGGATCCGGTCAAGCACGGCAACGGCTTCCTCATCGGAGGCAACCGAAACGTGCACGTGGAAACCGCACGTCAGCTGTTCGTGCAGGGTCAGACCGAACCGGGCTTCCATGGCCTGGTATCGCGGGCGCGGCACGAGACTGGTAGTGGCGGGCAGGGGATAGGTGCCCAATGCTGCAGCCCTGGCGCCAAAACGCCGCGCCTGTCGGTCAGCCTCGGCGCGCCCGGCCCTGATACCCGCTGCCAGCTCCTGCAGATCCTTGTACGGAGCGGACACCGCTTCGAGCTGTTCCTGCTTGACCTCCGACATCAGGCTGCCCTTGTAGCCTCCGCGGGACGCCGTATCCCGAGGTGTATCCAACGTCGCAGGCTCTCCCTGCCCCCGGAGCAGTTGTTCCGAGACTGAGGCCAGGGCGCCGGTCTTGGCGTCCACCAGGAGCAGCTCTTCCTCCACGCCAAAGGTTCGCATGCTGTTTAGTGTTCACCACAGGCGGGCTTGGCGAAAGACCGTCGCGGCCCGCCGGACATTCCTTGGGGGCCGGACGCGGCACGTTCACGCCGGTTGATCAGGTTCGCCCGCGGTCATGACCGCATTCAGGGGTCCCGCCGGGCCGCAAAACGGGATACCGTAGCCGTCACGGAGGAGCGCATGCACCTCCGGCAGGGCCCGCAACCGATCAGAATCCCCACGGCCTGATCTTCGCAAGGCCGCTTTGCAGCCCCGGGGTCTGTGCCGTTGCGAGCCGGCGTATATCGGCCCTCACCCTAGGATCGTGCTGTGGAAATCGTCGAAACCATGCTCCCCGGCGTCGGCATGCGTTATGACCTCAAGACGAGGACCAACGTCAATTTTTCCCTGGTGATAGACCGGAATGGCGGGGCCGACATCCTGACCTTTGACGAGGCCGATCCGGACCGGGCAATCAGCAAGCTCCAATTGGAACCGGAAGAAGCGTTACAGCTGGCCGAGCTCTTGGGCGCGCCCAGGATCACGCAGCGCTTTGCGGATCTTTCCAGGGAGGTCCCGGGATTGGAAACCAGCCGCTTCACCGTTCGGCCCGACTCACCGTATGCGGGCCGGGCTCTGGGTGACAGCAAGGCCCGCAGCCGGACGGGGTGCTCAATCGTGGCGATCATACGAGGAGAGCGCGTGATCACGGGCCCGACCCCGCAAGAGCAACTCCTGGCCAACGATGACCTGATAGCCCTGGGTTCGGCCGACGGGCTCGCCGCACTTGAGGCCCTCATCAATGCGCCGACCGCCACCTGAACGTGACACACCTGTCGCTCCTCCTGATCGAACTGGGAGTGCTGTTCACCGTCCTATCCGGGCTCGGGCTTCTGGCCCACAGGCTTGGCCTTTCACCGGTCCCGTTTTACCTCCTTTCCGGCTTGCCGTTCGGAGAGGACGGACTGCTGCCGGTGCATGCCGCGGGGCCCTTCGTGGAAACCGCGGGGGAGATCGGCATTGTCCTTTTGCTGCTCCTGCTGGGACTCGAGTTCTCCGCGGCCGAGCTGATGTACAGCCTCAAGCGGCATCGTGTCTCGGGTTTGATCGATTTCCTGCTGAACGCGGTACCCGGATTCCTGCTGGGACTGGTGCTGCAACTGCCGTGGCAGGCGGCTTTGGCGCTTGGGGGAGTCACCTGGATATCCTCGTCCGGCATTATCGCAAGGTTGCTTGATGACCTGGGCCGCTTGGGAAATCGGGAGACGCCGGCGGTGCTGTCGATACTGGTCCTGGAAGACATGGCCATGGCACTGTTCCTGCCCATCCTGGTGGTGGTCCTTGCCGGCGGCGGAGCCTGGCAGGCAGCCGGGGGAGTCGCCCTGGCCGCAAGCGCTGTGACACTGGCCCTTGTCGCGGCACGCAAGGCCGGGTATCGGATGGGACGTCTGTTGTCTCATCCCCAGAATGAACAGGTCATGTTGCGCCTCCTGGGCATTACATTGGCCGTTGCCGGAGTGGCCGAGGGTATGGGCGCCAGCGCAGCAGTCGGCGCGTTCCTGGTGGGCATAGCGATTCCTCAGCACTTTGCCGACCGTGCCCGGCACGTTTTGAGCCCGCTGCGCGACCTCTTTGCTGCGATCTTCTTTGTGACCTTCGGCCTGGCCATCGATCCTGCGGACATGTGGCCCATCCTGCCAGCAGCCCTGCTGTTGTCCGTCGTGACCGCTGCTACGAAACTGGGTACAGGCTGGTGGGCAGCAGGAAAGGAAGGCGTGCGGCAGCGTGGACGGCTCCGGGCGGGGGCCGCCCTGGTCACCCGGGGTGAGTTTTCCGTCGTCATTGCCGGTCTGGCGGTTGCGGCAGGCTACACAGTGGTGGGGCCCATCGCCGCAGCATATGTGATGATCCTGGCGGTCGCAGGTCCTCTTCTGGCCCGCTTCAGCGACGCATGGGTGCCTCGAGCGGACGGTAAGGGCCTGCCGAAACCGGGCCCCGAACCGAGGTGAAGACTTTTTACGCCGAAGCCGGGGCGCGCGGGCAAGACGTCCTGGTGCACCCGGCGTTTCAGGGAACAGGCGTAGGGCGCGCCCTTTTTGATCATGTGAGGCAGCGGTACCAGCACGTTCGGCAAACGGTGCTCATCACCGATGATGAACCTCGGCAACGCGCCTTCTACCAATCCATGGGACTGACCGAGGGATCGGATTTCGAATCAGGTCCCGTCCGCGTCTTCGCCCGGTTCCGCTGACGTGCGACCGTCCAAATACCGACGGCGCTGTGCTCTTCAAGACGCCGCCGCCCGCGCTTCAGCGCAATCTGGCCCTGGGCAGCACGTCTCTGAAGTCCCGGCCGTCAGGGGACAGGATGGATGCCCCAGCCGAGCCACTACTTGACATAATGTTGATTATCGGCGTTACGGAAAGGCCTAAGCGGGGACCTAATCCGTGGCGGTTCGCCTCCTGCTGCGGCGCATGTATACGCGGTCGTCGGCTGCGCGTTATGCCCAGCTTTCGAGTGTCCTGGCATGCGCGCCTGACCGGTGCATCTCGCTGCAGGCCGGCTGTGTTCGGCTCGTGGGTCCAATGATCCCTTGTCGTCCACAGACACACGAGCTCGCCGAACGTTGGCAACAGGCAGCCAGGACTCAATGTCACGCTATCTGTGCGGCGAGTTCGAGGCGAGACCCGATAGTGGGCTGGAAAAGCTGTTTTCCCGCAACCGCGTGTGCAATCGGGATCCCCTCGAACAACGTCGGCACTCCCCTCAAACCATCATTAGGTTGACATAACTCTGCACCCGCCTGCTGCCGTCGGCGCTCCGGACTCCGGCGGCAAGCTTGGTCCTCAGGCGCCGACGTAGGCCGCCAGGTGCTTGCCGGTCAGCGTGGAACGATCGGCGACGAGATCAGCAGGCGTCCCCTCGAAGACAATGCGGCCGCCGGCATGCCCGGCCCCGGGGCCGATGTCGATAATCCAGTCGGCGTGGGCCATGACGGCCTGGTGGTGCTCGATCACGATGACCGACTTGCCGGAGTCGACGAGGCGGTCCAGCAGGCCGAGGAGCTGCTCGACGTCGGCCAGGTGAAGTCCCGTCGTTGGCTCGTCGAGCACGTAGACGTCGCCCTTTTCGGCCATTTGGGTCGCCAGCTTGAGCCGTTGCCGCTCGCCGCCGGACAGCGTGGTGAGCGGTTGGCCCAGCGTCATGTAGCCGAGTCCCACGTCGGCGAGTCGTTCCAGGATCTTGTGGGCGGCCGGGGTGCGCGCGTCGCCTGTGCCGAAGAACTGCTCGGCCTCGGTCACCGGCATGGCGAGCACCTCCGCGATGTTCCGGCCGCCGAGCCTGTATTCCAGCACGGCCGCCTGGAACCGCTTCCCCTCGCATTCCTCGCAGGTGGACTCGACGGTTTCCATGATGCCCAGTTCGGTGTAGATGACGCCGGCGCCGTTGCAGACGGGGCACGCGCCCTCGGAATTGGAGCTGAACAAAGCCGGCTTGACGCCGTTGGCCTTGGCGAATGCCTTGCGGATCGGTTCGAGCAATCCGGTGTAGGTGGCCGGATTGCTGCGCCGGGACCCTTTGATCGCTCCCTGGTCAATCACCACGACGCCGGGGCGGCGGGCGACCGAGCCGTGGATCAGCGAACTCTTGCCCGAGCCGGCGACCCCGGTAATCACCGCGAGTACTCCGAGCGGGACGTCAACGTCCACGTCCTGCAGGTTGTGCGTCGAGGCGCCCCGGACCTCCAAGGCGCCGGTGAACGGGCGGACCGACTCCTTCAGGGACGCCCGGTCGTCGAAGTGGCGGCCGGTGGTGGTGTCGCTCCCCCGCAGTTCCTCAACGCTGCCTTCGAAGCAGATCGTCCCGCCCGACGTGCCCGCGCCCGGCCCGAGATCCACGACGTGGTCGGCAATCGCTATGGTCTCGGGCTTGTGCTCCACCACCAGCACGGTGTTGCCCTTGTCCCGCAACTGGAGCAGCAACTGGTTCATCCGCTCGATGTCATGGGGGTGCAATCCGATGGTGGGTTCGTCAAACACGTAGGTGACGTCGGTGAGCGACGAGCCCAGGTGGCGGATCATCTTCGTTCGCTGTGCCTCTCCCCCGGACAGCGTCCCCGCCGGCCGGTCGAGCGACAGGTACCCCAATCCGATCTCCGCAAACGAATCGAGCAGGTGCTGCAGCCCGGTGAGCAGCGGCGCGACCGACGGCTCGTCCAGAGCGCGGATCCAGTCGGCCAGGTCGCTGATCTGCATCTGGCAAAGATCCGCGATGTTCTTGCCGCGGATTTTCGACGACAGCGCCTCTTGCGCGAGCCGGGTCCCGTTGCACTCGGGGCAGGTGGCGAAGGTGATTGCGCGGTCCACGAAGGCCCGGATGTGCGGCTGCATCGCCTCACGGTCCTTGGAGAGCATCGATTTCTGGATCTTGGGAATCAAGCCCTCATAGGTGAGGTTGATCCCCTCCACCTTGATCTTGGTCGGCTCCGAATAAAGCAGCTGGTGGAGCTCCTTCTTCGTGTACTTCGCAATCGGCTTGTCCATGGGCAGTCCTGCACCGCTGAAGATGCGGCCGTACCACCCGTCCATGCTGTAGCCGGGTACCGTCAGCGCGCCTTCGGAGAGCGACTTCGTGTCGTCGTAGAGCGCGGACAGGTCGAAATCGCTGACCGAGCCCATGCCTTCGCAACGCGGGCACATCCCGCCGAGGCGGTTGAAGGTGGCCTTCTCCGCCTTGGTCTTGCCGCCGCGCTCGACCGTGATGGCCCCGCTGGCCTTGACCGACGGGACGTTGAAGGAGAAGGCGTTGGGCGACCCGATATACGGGTCTCCCAGCCGGCTGAAGAGGATCCGCAGCATGGCGTTGGCGTCGGTGGCCGTGCCCACGGTGGAACGCGGGTTGGCGCCCATGCGTTCCTGGTCCACGATGATTGCGGTGGTCAGGCCGGCGAGGAAGTCGACCTCGGGACGCGACAATGTCGGCATGAAGCCCTGGACGAACGCGCTGTAGGTCTCGTTGATCAGGCGCTGCGACTCCGCGGCAATGGTGCCGAACACCAGCGAACTCTTGCCCGATCCCGAGACCCCGGTAAACACCGTGAGCCGCCGCTTGGGGATCTCGATATTGATGTCCCTGAGGTTGTTCACCCGCGCGCCCTGCACCCGGATCTGGTCGTGGCTGTCCGCCGAATGCAGCGACGGCTGCTGCAGGTCCCTCGTCGTGGCCGTGCTCATTGCTGTCTCCATCCCTTGGGTGCCTCGCCCGCACGGCCCGACCCTGCGCCGGCGAGACCGCTGTCCGCTCGGTTCGGGGTGCCTTGCCTGCGGGCGCCCCTCCGCCCGACGCGGCAACGGTTACGTCTCTTTACCTTAATGGACTAGCCCGGAACCCGCTCCGGATTTTTGGTCCGCCGCGCGGCCGGTCGTTACTCCGCGGCCTCGCCGACCGCTTCGAGTGCTTGGCGGATGCGGCGGGACGGTCCGCCCAGGTTCAGGTCCTTCGCGAGCTGCTCAAGCCGCTCTGCCTCTTCGGGGCGCAGCGGCCGGAGGGCGGCATCGAACGTCCCGAGCTCCAGGTCGCGGACGACGCCGACAACGGTCGGCGCGACGTCGAGGTAATCGGCGGCCTCCGTGATCCTGGCCCGCATACGTGCCGCCATGGCAGCCGTGGGATCCGCTGCCGCCGCAACGATCCCGCCGAGGCTGCCGTAGTCCTTCAGCAGCCCGGCCGCCGTCTTGTCGCCGATGCCCGCAACTCCGGGCAGGCCGTCGGACGTGTCCCCGCGCAACGTGGCGAAGTCCGCGTACTGACTGGGCAGCACGCTGTACTTGCGCACCACCGACACATCGGTCATCACCTCGAGGTTGCTCATGCCCCGCGCCGTGTAGATCACCCGCACACCGCGGTCGTCGTCCACCAGCTGGAAGAGGTCCCGGTCCCCTGTGACGATATCCACCGGCACATCGGCCTGGGCCGCGAGACTGCCGATGACGTCGTCGGCCTCATGATGGTCCGCGCCAACGACGGCGACATTGAGCGCGTCGAGCACCTCGCGGATCAGGGGCAGTTGCTCGACCAGGCCCGCCGGTGTCTCCTCGATATCGAGACCGTCGGGCACGCGCCGGGCCACGCGGTGGCCCTTGTAGGTGGGGAGCAGCTCAACCCGCCAGGCGGGGCGCCAGTCGTTGTCCCAGCAGGCCACCAGCCGGGTGGGCCGGTAGTCGGCGATCAGCCGGGCCATGATGTCGAGCAGCCCGCGCACGGCGTTCACGGGGGTGCCGTCCTTGGCCTTGATCGTGTCCGGCAGGGCGTGGAAGGCCCGGAAGTACAGCGACGCGGTGTCGAGGAGCATCAATCGTTCGGCCACAGGTTGCCCTTTCGCTGCCGGTGAGGAGCACGTCCACGGGAGTTGGTACTACCTTAGTGGCATGGCTCCCGGTCCCCTGCGGTACCGCAGCGGCTTGGTGGCGCTGCCGATGACGGCGGCCCTGCTGGCCGCATGTTCGGGCGCTCCCGGGAGCCTCTCCCCTGCTTCCCCGAGTGCCCGGAACGTGATCACTGCTGCCGTGGACCAGAGCCGGGCGGACTACACGGACCGGGTGGTCAGCCTCATGATCACCAACACCTCCGCGCAGCCCCTGCTCGTCACCTCCGCGGCGCTGCATTCCCCGCTTTACGACGACGCCGCCGACTGGAAGCCAACGCGCACCGGCGGGACCAAGGTGGCCCCCGGTGCGACGGTGAGCCTGCCGGCCGACCTGCCGGCCGCCCGGTGCTCCGCCGGTCCGTCCCCGACTGCGGCGGAGTATCGGATAACCGTGACCCTTGACGGCGAGGGCCCCGCGCCGGGCACGGTGGAGGTCCCTGCCAGGGATCCGCACGGTGTCCTCGCGCGCAACCACACCGGGGACTGCCTGGCCCAGGCGGCGGCTTCGGTGGCCGGGCTTCGGGTCAACCCCGGGCTTCAGGTGCTGGCCGGGAGCCGCGCTGCCGTCGTCGGAGTCGAGGTCCGGCCGTCCGGCGGGAAGGGCTCGCTGGTGATCGAATCCTTCGGGACCACCACCTTGCTCAGCGAAGACGCCGAACACCCGTGGCCCAAAAACATCCGGGTGGCCGGGACGGATCCGGCGTCGCGGCTGGCCCTGCATGTCGTGCCGACCCGCTGCGATCCCCATGCGCTGGCCGAAGACAAGCTGGGCACCAAGATTCCGGCAACGATCAGGACGGCGGGCGGAGCGGGCGTGCTGCGGCTGGACGGCGGACGGGATTTCACCCGCGAGGTATACCGGTTTATCGCCGACGCCTGCTCCTCCGCGGACCGGAGCGGCTAGCGGCGCAGGATCGACCGGAGCGGCTAGCGGGGCAGGATGGGACGGAGCGGCCAGCAGCGCAGCAAGGGCTGGCGCCCCTACACTGACAGCTGTGACTGACTACCCTGCGGAACGCCTGCGCGATCTCGTTCATTCGCTGGTCGCCTCCGGCGACCCTGCGCCCATCCTGCAGGTCGGCGAGCCCGTGCTGAGGCAGCCTGCCGCGACGTTCGACGGGCAATTGGACGACGCGGAACTGAACGCCCTGCTCGCACTCCTGCGCCGGACCATGCACGCGGCGCCCGGCGTCGGACTGGCGGCGCCGCAGATCGGCATCCCGCTGCGCATCGCGGTCCTCGAGGATGCCTTCCCAACGGCGCCCGAGGTGGCCGCCACCCGGGAACGGGCCCCGCTCCCCTACTTCGCCATCATCAATCCGTCCTACCGCGCCCGCGGCGACGAGACAGCCGCATTTTACGAGGGGTGCCTGTCCTTCGCGGGCTACCAGGCGGTGGTGGAACGCCCCCGCAGCGTCGACCTCGACTTCGAGCGGCCCGACGGCGTCCGCGTGCGCGAGACCTTCTCGGGTTGGCAGGCCCGAATCGTGCAGCACGAAACGGACCACCTCTCGGGCACGATCTACGTGGACAAGATGCAGCCCCGGTCTTTGAGCGGCAATGACGAGTACACCCGGCACTGGGCGCAGCCGACGATTGACCTGGCACGCGCCGGCCTGGCCTTCTAGGCCCCGCAACGGCCCAGCCGCCGTGCTACGCCCGGGCTGCGGGATCCGGTTCGGCGGCTGCCGCCCGTCCGCCGTCGTTGTTCTGCGCCGTGGGAAGGTGGGCCGCCCACCAGCGCAGGATTTCGTCGAAGCGCTGCTTCCGGTGCCACGGCGTACCGGTACGGGACAGCTCATGGTTCTCCCCGGGGAAGATCAGCAATTGCGTGGGCACGCCGCGCTGCTTGAGGCCCACGTAGTAGCGCTGGGCCTGTTCCAGCGGGCAGCGCAGGTCGTCTTCGGAGTGGATGACGAACACCGGCGTCCGGACGGAATCCAGCAGGGCGAACGGGTTCTGGCTGTGCACCTGCTCGGGATCCGTGCCGGTGTATTCGTCGGAGAAGAACCAGCCGATGTCCGAGGAGCCGGCGAATGACGGCGGGTCCAGGTAACCCCGCTCCACGATCGCGGCGGTGAACCGGTGGTCCCGGGACACCGTCCAGGCGGTCAGGTAGCCGCCGTAGGATCCGCCCATGATGCCCTGCCGCGTACCGTCCAGCTGCGGGTATTTGGCGACGGAACCCTCCAGGAACGCCAGGACATCGGCCATGGCGAGGGTTCCCAAGGCACCCTTGACGGCGCGCCCGTGCGCCTGCCCGTAGCCCGCGGAACCGCGCGGGTTGCACATGACGACGGCGTAGCCGGCCCGGGCATAGACCTGTGCCTCGTCGAAAACCTCCCAGCCGTACTGCGCGAACGGCCCGCCGTGGATGTTCAGCAGCACGGGATGCGGCCCCCGGCCCTCGGGCAGCAGCACCCAGCCGTGCACCGGGTATCCGTCGGCCGAAGCAAAAGTCTCTTCCCGCGGCGCAATGAGGCCCGAGTCCCGCAGCTCCGCGGAGAAGTCGGTCAGCCGGGTGAGCCCGCCGCCGGCCACGAGCCCCAGATCACCGGCGGTCGACGCGTCGGAGAAACTGACGACGGTGTGGCCCGCCGCCCGGTCGGCCGCCGCTGCGTTCAGCGGCCCGTCGACCAGGACCGCCATGCCGCCGGTTGCCGAGACCTCCACCAGCTGCACGGCGCCGCGCTGCCGGTTCAGGGCCAGCACCGCATCCGGGCCGGCCGCCACCAGCGTGCCTTCGCCCAGGTCCGTCCCCTCCGGATCGGTCAGGCGGCGCACCTCGTGGGGGGCGGAGACCGGAGCCGCGTACAGCGCGGCATTCTGCGCGACGAAGTCCCTCCCGCCGCCGATGAGGCTGCCGAGGTAGAACAGCCAACGGCCGTCGGCGCTGGGCTGCGGCGACGCGGCGGCCAGGAGCGGGCCGGAAAGGTTGGACATCAGCCACGGGCTGCCGCCGGCAGCGTCGGGCTCCAGCGCGTACACGTCCCGGCGCAGGTCCTCGTCGGCTCCCTCGTGGAGGGCGGCGGTGAAGTAGAGCGTGCGGCCGTCCGGGCTGAAAGCCGGGCAGTCATGGTCGGCGTCCGCGAACGTCAGCCGGCGCGCTTCGGGCACGGCGGTGAAAGCGGCTTCGCCGTCCCGGCCCGCCCGCCGGGCGGCGCGGCCCACCGGGGCGACCGGCGGTTCGGCCTGCAGATCCGGTGCGTCCACCGCGAACAGCTGGGCCCGCTTGTCGCCGGTGTAGCCGACCCCGTTCAGGCGGTACTTGTAGCCGGTGACCAGCCGGGCATCCTCGGCGCCGGGGCCAACGCCGTCCATCGTGCCGTAGCGCCCGTCCGCGGGGACCCGGGCCGCGAAGACCAGGCGGCGTGAGTCCGGGGACCAGACGAACGAGGAGACCCCCAGTTTCTCGTCCGTGACCGCGACCGGCTCCCCGCCCCGACTGTCCACCACCATCAGTTGCGCCCGTTCCCCCGGTCCGGCCGCGCGCAGGAACGCCAGGCAGAGCCCGTCGGGCGAGTAGGCGGGTGCGGTGTCCCTAAAGCCGCGCGTGAGGCGGCGGGGCGCACCGCCGCCGTCGTCCAGCGGGACTTCCCACAGTTGCCCCACGTAGCTGTCCGACGCGAAGTCGGGATGCGTGGCCGAAACCGCGGCCCGGCCGCCGTCCGGATGGAGCGTGGGGGCGGACACGGAATTTAATAAAGCAATGTCTTCAGATCGCACGACTGTGAGCCTAGTCTCACCAGCAGGCCGGAGCCAATCGGCGGATCGTGGTCCGGCTTTGCCTAGGATGGAGCATGCCCTCCGCCCCGCACTTCCAGGACCTGATCCCGCTGCTGCTCTGCCCGGTCTGCGGGGAAGGACTGCTGGCCGCCGGGCCCACCCCGGCCCAGGGGCTGCGCTGCGCGGAGGGCCACCAGTACGACGGCGCCCGGCAGGGTTACGTCAATATGCTCACCGGGCGCGGCACCCGGTTCACCCCGGACACGGCCGACATGGTGTCCGCCCGGGAGGCGTTCCTGGCCGCCGGCCACTACGCACCCCTGGCGGACCAGCTGTCCCGGACGGTCCGCGCCCTTCAGCCCGGCTCCCCCGCTCCCGTGGTGCTGGATGCCGGCGCCGGTACCGGCTACTACCTCGCGGCCGTCCTCATGGGGCTGGGCGACGGGCGGGCCGTGGCGCTGGACCTGTCCAAGTTCGCCCTCCGGCGCGCGGCCCGGATGCTGCCGGACGCCTTGTGCCTGGTCTGGGACCTCTGGAAGCCGCTGCCGCTGGCGGCCGGGACCGTGGACCTGATCCTCAACGTTTTTGCGCCCCGTAACCCGGCCGAATTCGCCCGTGTGCTGAAACCGAACGGGCACCTGGTGGTCGCCACCGCTGCGCCGGGGCATTTGGACGAGCTGCGTGACGTGGTCCCGCTGCTGGCCGTCGACACCGATAAGGCCGACCGGCTGGGGGCGGCCCTGGGCGGCGACTTCGAAGAACTGGCCGCCGATCCGCTGCAGGTGCCGCTTCAGTTGGGCGCCGAGGACATCGTGCGGCTGGTCATGATGGGGCCCAACGCCCACCACACCGACGCCGACGCGGTGCGTGCGGCCGTCGGGGATGCCGGACGGCCGCTGCAGGTTACCGCGCGTTTCACCGTGAGCACGTACCGGCGCCGCGGCCGCGACGGGGAGCCCGTCCGCCCCGCCGGTTAGCCGCCGCCGGTGTCCGAGCGCCCCCTAGCCGCGGCCGGGCCTGGCGGGGGATTTCTTCCGGACGCCCGGATTCAGGTCGACGAACATCCACTTCAGGAACAGCTGGATCAAGGGTCCGATGGCCAGGACGAACACCAGGGTGCCGAGGCCCACGACGCCGCCGAGCAGCCACCCGGCGAGGGTTGCCGCTGCTTCAATGCCGGTGCGGACTATCCAGACCTGCCAACCGGTCGCGGCGTGCAGGCCGGTCATCAAGCCGTCCCTGGGTCCGGGTCCGAGGCCTGCCCCGATATACAGCGCGCTGGCCGCCGCCAGCAGGACCAGTCCGGCCGTGAACGAGAGGACCTGCGCGGCCAGGTGATCCCAAACCGGGATGAGCAGCAGCCCGAAGTCGGCGAAAAACCCCACGAGGATGGCGTTCGCGACCGTTCCCGCGCCCGGCTTTTGCCGCAGCGGGATCCACAACAGCAGCACGGCCGCGCTGATCGCCACCGTGGCCCAGCCGAAACTGATGCCCGTGGCCTTGGCGACGCCCTGGCTGAGCACATCCCAGGGGGCCGAGCCAAGATTGGCCCTGATCATCAGCGCGATGGCGATCCCGTAGGCGAAGAGGCCGGCCAGCAGCCGCAGCGTCCGCAGGGACAGCCGATTGCTGGTCAGCAGGGTTCGCATGGCCGGTTCCGGGGTGCGCGGCAGGGCGCGGTGTTCAGCACTGGATCATCCTATCCGGCAACGCACCCAGGCCCGCGGGACGGCCTATCTGGTCACAACTTGGCCACGAAACGCCTCGTAGCGTCCGGAAGTGACGGATTTCACTCCGCCGCGCGTCGTCGTCGGGCATGATGGAGGTACTAAGGGCACCGGCAGCCCGCGGTTTCATGCATGCGTGCAAGAGGCAGGCTCGGGAGACGGCGGCTGCTCCAACATCAGGGGGTACTGATGATCGAATGGCTCGTCGCCAACAGCTGGGTCCTCTGGCTGGCCGTGTTCCTGATCCTGGCCATCGTCGAAATGATGACGCTGGACCTGTTCTTCATCATGATGTCCTCCGGGGCGCTCGTGGCCCTGTTCGCGGCACTGCTCGGCCTGCCCTTCTGGATGCAGGTGGTCATCTTCTGCGTGGTCGCGTTGCTGATGGTCCTTTTCGTCCGACCGGTAGCGCTGCGGCATCTGCGCAGCGGACCGCGGGACCTGGCTACCAACGTTGACCGGCTGATCGGCGAATCGGCGATGACCCTCGAATCCGTCACCGATCATTCCGGCGTCGTGAAGATCGGCGGCGATACGTGGTCGGCCCGGTCGGCGGACGGCTCGCCCATCCCGGCCGGCCAGCGCGTTTCGGTCGCCCGGATCGAGGGGGCGACCGCCGTCGTGACTCCGCAGCGCGCGGACGGGCCGCTGCCGGCCCAGTAAGACCCGGGCGGGCATCGTGCCGGCACCGTGACCCACTGAAACCACTCTTAGAGGGGAACTATGGATAGCAATATCGGAATCTGGATCGTGCTGCTGGTCCTGATCGTCTTCGTCGTAATCGTGCTCGTCCGCGCCGTGCGGATCATCCCGCAGGCACGGGCGGGCGTCGTGGAACGGCTGGGCAAGTACCAGCGCACGCTGAACCCCGGGTTGACCATCCTGATCCCCTTCGTGGACCGGCTGCTGCCGCTGCTGGATCTGCGCGAACAGGTCGTGTCCTTTCCCCCGCAGCCGGTCATCACCGAAGACAACCTGGTGGTCTCCATCGACACCGTCGTCTACTTCCAGGTGACCGATGCCCGCGCCGCGACCTATGAGATCGCCAACTACATCCAGGCAGTGGAGCAATTGACCACCACCACGCTCCGCAACGTGGTGGGCGGCCTGAACCTGGAAGAGGCGCTCACCTCACGCGACCAGATCAACGGCCAGCTCCGCGGCGTCCTGGACGAGGCGACCGGGCGCTGGGGCATCCGCGTCTCCCGCGTGGAACTCAAGGCGATTGACCCGCCCCACTCCATCCAGGACTCCATGGAAAAGCAGATGCGGGCCGAGCGCGACCGCCGGGCGGCCATCCTGACGGCTGAAGGCACCAAACAGTCCCAGATCCTGACGGCCGAAGGCCAGCGCCAGGCGGCCATCCTCGCCGCCGAAGGCGACGCCAAGGCAGCGATCCTGCGTGCCGACGGCGAGGCCCAGGCAATCCAGAAGGTGTTCGACGCCATCCACAAGGGCAACCCCACACAGAAGCTGCTGGCCTACCAGTACCTGCAGACGCTGCCCAAGATCGCCGAAGGCGAGTCGAACAAGCTCTGGATCATCCCCAGCGAGGTGGGCGAGGCGCTCAAGGGCATCGGCAGCCTGCTGGGAACGGCCACCCCGGACAGCGAGACAGCCCCGGCCGCCTCAACAATCGGCAGCGAGCTGCGCGGCTGACACAGCAGAAAACAGGCACGGGGCCGGGAGCCCGGAGCGTCAGCCGGTCGGATGCTCCGCGCCCCGGCTTCGGTTTACCCGGGACCGCCGCCCGGACTATAATGGGTGGTTTGCCGGGAAGTTGCCGCCTACAACCATCCTTGACGCAGGCGGGATTCGCGTTATCATCGCGGCCGGGAACAGACGGCCGCCCGCCGACGTTGAGAGTGTTAGCGAGCCATCGCGGACGCGGTCCAGCCGCCTGTCCGCCACAAGACAAGAGGGAGAGATCATGAGCGATCGTAGCCTGCGGGGTATGCGCCTCGGAGCGCAGAGCATGGAGACTGAATCCGGTGTTGAACCGGCTCCGCGCCAGCGCGTTGAGTACCGTTGCGAGGACGGCGAGCAGGTGTTCGTGACCTTTGCCGCAGAAGCCGAGATCCCCCCGGTATGGGTTTCCAAGTCGGGGAAAGAAGCACTCCTGGTCAACGGAGAAAAGCCCGTCGACCCGAATGCCAAGCCGGTGCGCACCCACTGGGACATGCTGCTGGAACGCCGCAGCGTTGAGGAGCTCGAACAGATCCTCGAGGACCGCCTGACCAAGCTGCGCGAACGCCGCGGGGAACGGCGCACGGCTTAAGGCCTGACAGCCCCGTCCTTAAAGAGAGGGAGCGCGCCCGCCGGGGCGCGCTCCCTCTCTTTGTGCCGTGGGGTTGTGTGCGGTCGCGGTCAGCCTTTGCGGGCGCGGAGTCTCCGCCACTTGTCCGCGATCCCCCACTTGGTGACCAGCAGGATGGACTCCAGCACGATGCCGCCGCTCATTTTCGAGTCGCCGTATTCGCGTTCGACGAAGGTGATCGGCACTTCACGGACCGCCAATCCTGCCTTCAGCGTCTGCCAGGTGAGGTCGATCTGGAAGCAGTAACCAACCGATTCCACGCTGTCGAGATCGATGGCGCGCAGGGTCCCGGCCTTGAAAGCGTTGAAGCCGCCGGTGATGTCCCGGATAGCCACGCCGAGCATGAGCCGGGAGTACAGGCTGCCGGCCAACGAGATGGCCTTGCGGTGGAGTGGCCAGTTGACGACCTTCCCGCCCGGAATCCACCGCGAGCCCTTGACCATGTCCGCGCCGCCATCGAGTGCGCCCAGTAACCTGGTCAGTTCCTCGGGCTGGTGTGAGCCGTCGGCGTCCATCTCCACCAGGACGTCGTACCCGGCGTCAAGCCCCCAGCGAAAGCCGGCGATGTAGGCGGCGCCCAGCCCCGCTTTCCCTTCGCGGTGGAGGACATGGATGGCGGAGTCATCGGCCGCCAGCCGATCGGCCAAGGTTCCGGTGCCATCCGGGGAATTGTCGTCGACCACCAGGATGTCCGAGCCGGGTACGGCGGTGCGAAGGCGGGCTACTGTCTTCGGGAGGGACTCGATCTCGTTATACGTCGGGATGATGGTGACGACCCGCACTCAGTGGCCTTTCGAACGTTGTGCTGCAAACCGCAGATTTCCTCGTGCCGGAGATACCCGGAGGCTTCCGCATCGACGGTCCAGTATAGGCCATGAGTTTGTACCGGAGGCCGGCGGGCACGCCCGGCCGCGCGGCCTGAAGGTGAAAGGAAGGGTAGGTCCACACGCCTTCGGGCCACGAAAGCAAACCTGTGGGGGAACGCAGACATGTTTTCTACTGACGTGCGGACCTACCCCGGAAGTGCCGGTTCGTCAAGGGACGTCGGGCGCAACCGCCCGCAGGCAGGTGCCGCCAGCAGCCTCTCTCCCCGGCACGGACCGGTATCCGCGAAGAAATACCGGCCCATTGAGAGTTCAGCCTACTGGTTGTGCGGGATGTGTCAATACCGCTCTGACCTGCGGTTTTGTCCATACCTGCACGTCAGAGCGGGGCTCCCGGCGGTCGAAAGTTCTCGAAATCAAACAAATCGTTCAGATTTTTCCGCGACCGCCGAAAACGGAACTACCTCAGGAGCCGTCATAAATGGTTACTCCATTCATCACCGTGCGGACACACACCGGCAACCTGCCACTGTCCAGGGAGGGCAGCATCGGCGTGCCCGCACGCGCATCGGTGCTCCAAGCGGACACCCGCGAGTCGGGAGTCTGGATGGAAAGTTCGTCCGCGTCCCAGACGGCGAACGTCGCGGGAGTACCCGGAGCCAGCTGGCCCTCCATGGGGTTCCGTTCGCCCGCGGCCCGCCAACCGGCCCTGGTGTGCGCCAGGAACGCCGCCCGGGCGGAGATCTGCTCGGACCGGTTATGGTGCTCCAGGCACGCCTTCACGGCGGCCCACGGGCTTTGTTCCGTGACCGGGGCGTCGGACCCGATCGCGACCGGAACGCCCGCAGTCTGCAACGTTCCCACCGCGTTCATGGCGAGTGCAGACTCGGCGCCCAGCCGCGTGGCATACATGCCTTCCGCCCCGCCCCAATAGGCGTCGAAGAGCGGCTGCATGCTGGCGGTCACCCCGTGCCGGAGCATCCGCTCCAGCGCCCCCTCGGGGACCATTTCCACATGTTCAAGGCGCGGGCGGGCCGACCGTACCGCCGCGTCCCCGACGCGTTCGGCGGCCAGGTCCAGGGCGTCAAGCACCCGCAGCAACCCGGCATCGCCAATCACGTGGAAACCCGCCTGGATGCCCTGCTCCGCTGTCAGTTCCACATGCCGCGCAGCAGCCTCGGTGTCGAGATAGAGCGTCCCGTGCTCCCCCGGGAGGTCGGCGTAGCCCGCACTGACGGCCGCCGAATGCGATCCGACGGACCCGTCCATGGTCAGGTCCCCGCCCAGCCCCCGCAGGCGGCCGGAGAAGTAGTGCACCGTTTCCTTGACCTGTTCGGCGGAGGTCATCAGCTCCCCCCAATACGGCAGGATCCTCGGCCCGGGCTCGGCATCGCCGAGTTCGAGCAGCGCCAGCAGGTCCTCGGCGGGACCCAGCTGCGGGGCAGCCATTTCCGTGACGGCGACGTACCCGCGGGACGCAGCGTGCCGCAGGGCCAGACGCTGGAGCTCTTCGCGCCGGCCGGATGCAGGGATCTGGACCGCGGCCCGGGCCCGTGCAAGGGCCGGCCCGCTGGCCGTCCCGGTCTCCGACCAGCCGGGCAACTCCGAGAGCGACAGGCGGGTCGCCAGCGCGGCCGAGACGGCCGCGGAATGGACATCCACCCGCGTCAGGAAGACATCCGCCCCGCCCGACGCGCGATCCAGTTCGGCGGCGGAGGGGGCGCGGTTCTCGGGCCAGCGGGTTTCGTCCCAACCGTGGCCCAGGACGGGGCCGCCGTCCTGCCGGGAAGCGGCGGCGACGGCGTCGAGCAGTTCCACCAGCGACGCGCAGCCGGTCAGGTCGAGCGAGGACAGGGCGAGCCCCGTCTGCGTCACGTGGGCGTGCGCGTCCACGAAACCGGGCGCCACCAGGCGTCCATCGAGGTCGACCACCCGCATGCTGCCGTCGGCAATGGACGTCGCGGCGTGCTCCGACCCGATCCAGGCCACGGTGCCGCCGTCGACGAGCATCGCCGTGGCGTACGGGTCGGCGGCGCTGTAGACGCTGCCGTTGCGGTACAGCGTAAGGCCCGTGGCAGCGGGCAGGACAGATTCGCTCATGGAAATCCTTTCAGAAGGTGGTGTGCGCGCGGTAGCCGGGCTATTCGGCCACGGCGGCGTAGGCGACGACGCCCCGGCGGACCAAGCCAATGGCTTGCCTGCCGCGGGCCGCGAGCTGAGGATCGAGGGCGGGCACTTTGATCAGCTGGTCCAGCAGGTCGATCACCTGCTTGGCCCACCGGACAAAGTCGCCGGCGGCCAGGTCCGTGCCCTTGAGCGCGGTCTGCAGGGACCGGCCGCTGGCCCACTTGTACATCGGCCAGGCGAGTCCGAGCTCCGGCTCGCCGGTGAGCGGCAGCCGGTGCTGTTCCTCAAGATCGGTCAGCTGCGACCATTCACGGACGGCGATCATGACCGACGCTTCCATGGCGGCCGAGGGCATCTTGGGCCGGATGCCGGCCTCTTCCCGCTTGGCCTGGTACACGAGGCAGGACACGAAGGCCGCCAGTTCCGCGGCGGTGAGCCCGGCGAAGGCGTCCTGCTCCAGGCACAGCGCCACCAGCAGGTCACGGTCGCCGTAGATGCGCCGCAGCCGTTCCCCGGCGGGGCTGATGGCGACACCGTCGCCGCCGGTCTCCAGGTAGCCATAGCTGTCCAGCACCTGGCAGACCCGGTCGAAGGTCTTGGCGATGGTGTTGGTGCGGCCCTGGATCTGCGTCACCAGCTGGTCGGTTTCCTTGCGGAGGTTCCACCAGCGCTCCGCCCAGCGGGCATGGTCTTCCCGGTCGCTGCAGCCGTGGCAGGGGTGGGCCTTGAGTTTGCGGCGCAGGTCGTTGATCTGCCGCTCGGCCTGGGTCCCGCCGGGAACGATGAAGTCACGGTGCTCGCTCCCCCGCCGCGGCGGGCGCTTGTCGTGCAGCGCATTGCGCAGCGAGGACGCCAGGTCGCGGCGTTCCTTGGGGCTGCGCGCGTTGAAGGTCTTGGGGATCCGGATGGTGGAGAGTACCTCCACCGGGCCCTGGAAGTCGTCGACGGAAATGCGGCGGATGTGCTTCTCCTGGGTCAGCACCGTGGGGCGGGGCTCGCGGGCGGCTTCGTCCCGGTCCAGCACCACGGCGTAGCCGAGGTTCCGGCCCGCCGAAATGTCGATGATGTCGCCGCGGCGCAGGCGGTCCAGGGACGATGCCGCCGCCGAGCGCAGGTGCCGGGACTGGGTGCGGGAGGCGCGTTTCTCGACCTCGTTCAGGTCCCGGCGCAGGCGGGCGTATTCGTTGAAGTCGCCCAGGTGGCAGCTCATGGCCTTCTCGTAGCCTGCCAGCGACTCTTCCCGGCTGCGCACCTGCTTGGCAAGGCCCACCACGGAGCGGTCGGCCTGGAACTGCGCGAACGAGGTTTCCAGGATCTCCCGGGCCGGGCCGCGGCCAAACTGCGCGATCAGGTTGATGCTCATGTTGTAGGTGGGCCGGAAACTGGAGTTCAGCGGATACGTCCGCCGCGACGCCAGGCCGGCTACGGCTCCCGGATCCGTGCCGGGCTGCCAGAGCACCACGGCATGGCCTTCGACGTCGATGCCCCGCCTGCCGGCGCGGCCGGTGAGTTGCGTGTACTCCCCTGCCGTGATGTCGACGTGCGCCTCGCCGTTGAACTTGTCCAGTTTCTCCAGCACCACCGTCCGCGCCGGCATGTTGACGCCCAGCGCCAGCGTCTCCGTGGCGAAAACGGCGCGGACCAGGTTGTCGGCGAAGAGCTTCTCGACCACTTCCTTGAACGTCGGCAGCATGCCGGCGTGGTGGGCTGAAAAGCCGCGGGACAGGCCTTCGCGCCAGGTCCAAAAGCCCAGCACGTCCAGGTCCTCTTCGGCTATGTCCTGCACGGCCTCGTCCACGCGGCGGACGATGACGGCGCGTTCCTTTTCCGTGGTGAGCAGCAACCCGGATTCCAGGCACTGCTTCACGGCGGCGTCGCAGCCGTTGCGGGAGAAAATGAACGTGATGGCCGGCAGCAGTCCCTCGCTGTCGAGCTTGGCGATGACCTGCGGCCGGCTGGCGCGCCGAATCCGGGTCAGCGCCTGCCGCGGGGGTTCGGGCGCGCGCCGCCCGCGCCGGCCGCCGGAACGGCCCCAGTTGGCGCTGCGGTTGAGCCGGTGCTCGGCCGACGCCAGTTTCAACAACTCGGGGTTCACCTCGTAGGCGCGGCCGCTGCCGGTGCCGGATTCCTGCGCGGTTTCGTCGAAGGCGACGTCGCCGGCGAAAAGATCGAACAGGTCCGAGCCGACCATGACGTGCTGCCACAGCGGCACCGGGCGGTGCTCGGACACCACCACGTCGGTGTCGCCGCGGACGGTGTCCAACCAGGCGCCGAATTCCTCCGCGTTGGAGACGGTCGCGGACAGTGAGACCAACTGCACGTCGTCGGGCAGATGGATGATGACCTCTTCCCACACGGCGCCGCGGAACCGGTCGGCCAGGTAGTGGACTTCGTCCATCACCACATAGGCCAGGTCCAGCAGGGTGTCGGAATTGGCGTACAGCATGTTCCGCAATACCTCGGTGGTCATCACCACCACGTCCGCGTGCGGATTGACCGAGGTGTCCCCGGTGAGCAGCCCCACCCGCTCCGCGCCGTAGGTCGCCACCAGTTCGTTGTACTTCTGGTTGCTCAGGGCCTTGATCGGCGTCGTATAGAACGCCTTGAGTCCCCGCTGCAGGGCCATGTAGACGGCGAACTCGCCGACGACGGTCTTGCCGGCGCCGGTGGGGGCCGCGACCAGGACGCCGCGGCCGCGCTCCAGGGCCTCGCACGCCTCGCGCTGGAAGGGGTCGAGTTCGAATCCGAGCGTCTGGCTGAACGAGTACAGCCGGGTCTTGGAGAAGGCCACCCGTTCGGCGGCCGCAAGGTAGCGTTCGGAGGGGGAACTCATAGCAAAAGCCTATCCGCTTAAATCCGCCGGCCCGATGGGTGCCGCCGGCCCCTGGCCGGGCCGCAGCCTATTTGGCTCCGTCCTGCTCCGGGTTGTCGGCCTTCAGCTGATCGAGCGGCGTGGCCTGGTCGACGCCGGCGGCTACTTCCGCTTCACGGACCTTGCGCCGCTTGTCCCGCCGCTTGTCGTTGAGCAGGCTGATGCCGGTTGCCACGAAGAACAACGCCAGCAAGGGGGCCGCCAGCAGGAACATGGACATGGCATCCGGGCCGGGGGCGGCCATCGCCGCCACCAGGCAGACCACGAACACCACGATCCGCCAGCTCTTGATCACGCGGCGGCCGGACAGCAGGCCGGCGAAATTCAGCCCCACCAACACCACGGGAAGCAGGAACGCGATGCCGAGGGAGAGGAACATCCGCATCACGAATGTGAGGTAGTCGGTGGCCAGGATCTGGTTCACGCCGCCTTCCGGCGTGAACATGGTCAGTACCTTGACGATCTCCGGGAGCACGATCCAGCCGAAGTAGATCCCGAGCAGGAACAGCGGCACGGCGGCGACCATGAAGCCGAGCGTGTAGCGGCGTTCCTTGGTCTTCAAGCCGGGCGTGATGAAGGCCCACACCTGGTAGATCCACACCGGGGAGCTGACCAGCAGCCCCAGGAAGATGGAGACCTGGATTTTCAGGTCGAACGGAGATCCGACACTGCCGTAGTTGATTTCCGCACGCCGGCCCTCTTCCGCCGAGATTTCCATCAGCGGTGCCTGGACGGCGACCATCACGGGGTCGTACAGGAACCAGCCGGCGACCGCGCCGAGCAGGACGGCAATGCCGGAAACGATGAGCCGGTTGCGGAGTTCTTTCAGATGGGCCTTGAGCGGCATCCGCCCCTCAGGGTTGGCCTTCCGGCCTTTCTTACCGGCCACGGCCCTTACTGCTGGTGCGGCGATGGGGATCCGCCGTTCGCATTCGGCTGCTGTCCGCGGTTGTCAGTGTTGTTCCGCGGCGGGTTGACCACGCGGCCCTCGACGGGTTCCGAGTCCGGGGCGGCGGTGGACGCGTCGTCGTCCTTCATCTGCTTCACCTCGGACTTGAAGATCCGCATGGACTGGCCCAGGCTCCGGGCAAGGCCCGGCAGCTTCGGTGCGCCAAAGAGCAGCAGCACAATGATCACCAGAATAATGATGGTCCAGGGGTTATCGAAGAGTCGTCCCATGCGTGGTTCCTTTCGTCTAGTCCATCCTATGCCATCGGCGGGTCAGGACAGCCGCAGATCGCGGAGGGACTGCCGCTGGCCGCGGGCGGCGCGCCGGGCGAACCTGCGCTGCCTCCGCTCCTCGCGCCTCCGCTCCTTGCCCTGGACGTATTCCTCCTTGAGTACCGTGGAGTCGGCGAAGAGTGCCAGCCGGGGGCGGTGCGGGTCGGCGGGCTGCCGTTCCGTCTGGAGTCCGCCGGCCAGCCGGTCGGCCGCCGCCTCGAATTCACGCAAAGTTCGCATGAACTGGCGGAAAATCCGCCAGCCGAGCAGGGCGATGAACACCAGGGCCAGCGCGCAAAGGGCAACCCAGAGAAGGATCCAGAACCAAAGGGGCATGCTGTCCACTCTAGCTTCCGGCCGAAGCCGGGGCCTCGCGGTAGGCCTCCAGCGCCTGCCGCAGCCATTCCCGGGTCTGGCCGGCCGCCTCCGCCGGTTCCAGCACGGCAACTTCGCCGCCGTGGCGTGCCGCCAGGCCGGGCAGCACAGCCGTGCTGGACAGCCGGATTTCGGCCGCGAGCGAACCGTCCGCAAGGACCGCGCGGCGCCGGGCATTGTATTGGTCGGCCAGTTCGGCCAGGCGCTCGGAGATCCGCAGGACCACCACCTGGTCCGTCTCCTGCGGGGTGAACAGGCTGTCGGGGAATTCGCTGCTCCGTTCGGCCGGCGGCTCAAAGTGCTCGGCGGTGGCGGCCAGGGAGCGCATGCGGTCTACCCGGAACTGCCGCACGGCCTGCTGGCGGTGGCACCAGGCCTCGGTGTACCAGTGGCCGTCCACGGCGAAGACCCGGAGCGGATCGATCCGGCGGTTCGTCATCTCATCCCGGGACGGCACGAGGTAGTCGATGTCCACGCTGCGCCGGGCGGCCGCGGCTTCCTGCAGCGCGAGCACCTCGGGCGTGCTGTCCTCGGCCGCCAGATCCGCGGCGATGGCCGTGTGGCGGGCGGCAACCCCGCCGGCCGCCGCCAACAGCTTGCTGAGCGCGCTGCGCAGGGCGGGCTGCTCCCCCACCCCGGGCACCGTCTCGAGGGCCTGCAGGCCGACCACCAGCGAGAGCGCCTCGTCCAGGCTCAGGCGCACCGGCTTGTCGATCTCGTCGGCGTTGTTGATGGAGATGGTGCCGTCTTCCCAGAAGGCTTCGATGAGCTGGTCCGGGCCGTAGCCGGGAGTCCCGCAGACGAACAGCAGGTTCAGGTCCTTGATCAGCTGGTTCTTGCTGATCTTGAACTTCTCGGCGGTGGCGTCCAGCGGCACCCCCGGATTCGCCGTGACGTAAGAGACCAGATCCAGCAGCCGCGGCAGATGGTCCAGGGACCCCGTCTTCCGTGCCGGCCGTGAGCTGTCCTCCAGCAGGGTGTACGACGGCGGTGCCTGGGTGGCGGCGGCCAGGGCGCCTTCCAGCCGGCGCACCACGGCGCCGCGCAGCTCGTCCGGACCCTGGACCAGGGCGTTGGCACCGTGCGAGGCAATTTCCTCCGCCAGCACCTCCGCGTCGCCGTAGCCAAGTGTGACGGCGTCCCAGCCCGCCGGCGGCCGGACGTCCTCGGCGGGTGCGGCGGCCGCACGCAGCGAGTTGGCCTTGTCCTGCCGGAGCAGGAGGACGGCGGTCCCGTTGTCCTCCGGCGCCTGCAGCCCGTCCAGCACCGTGCGCATGGCGAAGCCTTCCGGGATGCTGTAGGTCCCGTTCAGCTTCTTTATGGTGGAGGTGATCCTGGACAGCCGGAAGGTGCGCTGGGCGTCCCGGTCCAGGTCGCGGCCGGCCAGGTACCAGTGGCCGTAGCGGTTGCCCAGCCCCCAGGGCTCCACCCGCCGCGGCTGCGGCCGGCCGTCTTTGGGCGACCGGTAGTCGAAGGAGACCGGGGTGTGGTCCAACACCGCCTTGAGCAGCGGTTCGAAGGCCGGCTCCGCGGTGCGGATGCGCGGTTCCACCCCGATCAGTGGATCGCCGTCGGCCAGGGCTCCGTGCACGTCGAGCCGGCGGACGGCCCGGGCGGCTGCCGACCCCAGCGAGGCCTGCTGCCACAAGCGGGAGGCCAGCGAGAGCACCGCGCTCTCCCGGGCGGTGAAGTGGAGTTCCGGCAACCGGTACTTGTGCCGGTCGATCCGGTACCGCAGCCCGCTGTTGTCGTTTTCGTAGAGCGTGTCGTCCGGGAACGTCTCCACCGGGATGCCCATTTCCCGCAGGTCCTCTTTGTCCCGCTCGAACAGCCGGTTGAAGGCGTCGTCGCTGGTCGCCTCGCGATACGGCGGGATCAGCGCGCGCAGCTCTTCCTTGCTGTAGCCCCGGCGGCGTTCCAGCAGCGCGATCAGCAGGTTGAGGAGTCGTTCGGTCTTGGAGGCGGACATAGTTGAAACGTTACTGGCTGGAGGGTTTCGGGGCGAAGTCAACGCCGAAGGGGCGGAGTAACGATGAACTAACGTTCTCCGTCGCTCCGCCCCCGGCTGCCGGTCTGTGGGCTCAGCGGACGCCGAGCAGGTCCACCACGAAGATCAGCGATTCGCCCGGCGCGATCGCGGACCCGGCGCCGCGGTCGCCGTATGCGAGGTGCGCCGGGATCTCCAGCCGGCGGCGGCCGCCCACCTTCATGCCCAGCAGGCCCTGGTCCCAGCCCTGGATGACTTGGCCGACGCCAACGCGGAAGTCCAGCGGTGCGCCGCGGTTCCACGATGCGTCGAACTCTTCACCGGTGGACCAGGCGACGCCCACGTAGTGGGTGGACACGGTGTCGCCGGCCTTGGCCTCGGCGCCGTCTCCCACGATGATGTCTTCGATCACCAGGTCCTGCGGGGTTTCGGTCCCCGGGAAGTCGATCTCGGGTTTGGTGCGGTCGTATTCGCGCTTGCCAAAAGACATGCTGAACCTCTCTTGCTTGACGTGTATCTGGTGCTGCGTCGGCTACGTTACCGCACGGTGCGGCATCCCCTACCGGACGTCCGTAAGCTCCACATAGAAGATGAGGTCCCCCACGGCATCTCCCTGGCCCTGCACATAGGCCATCTCGGTGGGAATGGACAGCATGACCTTGGCACCTTCCTTCAGGCCGGTCAAACCCTTGGTCCAACCTTCGATGACTCGGTTGAGCGGGAACTCGGTGGCTTCCCCGCGGGAATAGCTGGAATCGAATTCGGTGCCCTTGGCCCAGTTCCATCCGGCGTAATTGGCCCTAACCGTGCTGGAAGCGGTGGCTTCCTTGCCCTTGCCTTCTTCGATGACCTTGACGATGAGGTTCTCCGGCGCGTCGTTGCCTTCAGGGATCTTGACCGAGGGGACGCCCTCGCCGTCGAGGGTGATCTCGGGAAGTTTGCCGGCCTTCTCCAGCTCGGCGACCTCGGCGGGACTTGCCTTGACGGCCTTGTCCTTGACATCCTCCACGGTCAGGACGAACAGTTGCGGGTTTTGCGCCGGCGCGGACGCGCCGGCGGTTTCCGGAGGCTGCAGGTAGTAAGCGATCTGGCTGCCCGGGTTGGAGCCCAGCAGAGCCCCGTACAGCGTCGGATCGGCAGCTTCCAGATCCTTGCTCAGTTCCACCGTCTGGTCCGCCAGGCCGGAGTAGGTCTCGACCAACTGTTCCCCGGTGACAGCGTCCTTGGCCAGCAGCCGGTAGCGGATCCACTGGCCCGCGGCAGCACCGTCCCCCTCGCCTTCGGTGATGACTTCGGCCCGGGATTCGGGCAGTTCCAGCGGCGCGGCGAATTCGACGGCGGGGGCGGCGCCTTCGGCGCCGGAGGTCACGGAGATGTCATCCAGGCTGTCCGAACCCGAATCGCCGTTGCCGCCGCACGCGGTGAGCAGCAGGGCGGCCGGCAGGAGGATGGAGAGTATTTTGCGCACAATCGACTTTCTTATCGCGGAACTTGCGGGCACGGGACATTCTCGCAGAGAAATCTGGTGATCCGCTTGGAATACGGGGCGGAGGTCACAAGGTGGCGAGCAGCGCCTCGACCCTGGGGTCCTCGCTTTTGAACGGATCCTTGCAGAGGATGGTCTGCTGGGAGCGGTCGTTGAGCTTCAGGTGGACCCAGTCGACCGTGAAGTCGCGGCCGTTTTCCCGGGCCGCGCGGACGAAGTCGCCGCGCAGCTTGGCGCGGGTGGTCTGCGGCGGCCGGTCCACGGCGTCCTTGACGTCCTGTTCCTCCACCACCCGGGCCACCTCCCCGCGTGCCTGCAGCAGGTGGTAGAGGCCGCGCCGGCTGGAGATGTCGTGGTAGGTCAGATCCACCTGCGCGATCCGCGGGTGATCCAGGTCGATGGCCTGGCGGTCCATGATCCGGTTGATCAGCCGCTTCTTGATGGCCCAGTCGATCTCCCGCTCGATGCCGCGGTGGTCGCCCGATTCGACGGCCGCCAGGGTCCGTTCCCACAAATCGAGGATGCGTTCCACGTGCGGGCTGTGTGCCCCGTTGGCCTGGACGAACCCGCGCGCCTTGGCCAGGTATTCCTGCTGCATGGCCAGCGCAGACATCTCCCGCCCGCTGGCCAGCTTCAGCGGCCTGCGGCCGGTCAGGTCGTGCGAGATGTCCCGGATGCTGCGGATCGGGTTTTCCAGCCGGAGGTCGCGCATGATGACCCCTGCTTCGATCATCCGCAGGAGCAGGTCCACCGTCCCGACCTTGAGCATGGTGGTGGACTCGGACATGTTTGAGTCGCCGTTGATGACATGCAGCCGCCGGTAGTACTCGGCGTCTGCGTGCGGTTCGTCCCTCGTGTTGATGATGGGCCGTGACCTGGTGGTGGCGGACGAGACGCCCTCCCAAATGTGGTCGGCGCGCTGGGAGAAGGCGAAGATGGAGCCGTTCTGCGTCTTGAGCACCTTGCCGGCGCCGACCAGGATCTGCCGCGTCACCAGGAACGGGATCATGATGTCGGCCAGCCGGGAGAATTCCAGTTTGCGCGGGATCAGGTAGTTTTCGTGGCTGCCGTAGGAATTCCCGGCAGAATCGGTGTTGTTCTTGAACAGGTAGACGCTGCCGCCGAAGCCCTCCCGCGCCAGGCGCTCCTGGGCTTCGTTCATCAGGTCTTCGAGGATCAGTTCCCCCGCCCGGTCCTGCGCCACCAGTTGGGCGACGTCGTCGCATTCCGCGGTCGCGTACTCGGGATGGGACCCGACGTCCAGGTACAGCCGGGACCCGTTGGTCAGGAACACGTTGGACGACCTGCCCCACGTGACCACCTTGCGGAAGAGGTAGCGGGCCACCTCTTCGGGCGAGAGCGGGCGCGAATCCGGCGCCGAATAGGAAATGCCGAATTCGGTCTCGATCCCGAAGATGCGTCGGTCCATGGCTAGCCGTCCATTCCCTCGCCTAATATCCGGTGCAGTTCAGCGGTCGGCAACCGGCGGAAGGCGCGCCGGCTCCCCCGGGTGGACAGCGGGTCGCGGTCCAAAACGGCGACTTCCAGGCCCTCGGGACGCAGTTCCCTGCCCTGCCCCGCGTCCTGCTCGCCGGTCCCGCCGGACAGGGCGGCCACCGCCGCCCGGACCGCGCCGGGAAAGTCCCGGTCCGCGGCCGGGTTGCCGCGCAGCCTCTCGCCCACCGCCTCGGCCGAACCACCCATCACCACGAAGCCGCGCTCGTCGGCGATGGACCCGTCGAAGGTCAGCCGGAACAGCCGGTCGTCGCCCGGCGTATCGCCGACCTCGGCGACGGCAAGCTCCACTTCGAACGGCTTGCTGTCGGCGGTGAACACGGCGCCCAGGCTTTGCGCGTACACGCTGGCGAGGCCGCGGCCGGTGACGTCATCCCGGTCGTAGGAGTAGCCGCGCACGTCGGCGTAGCGGACCCCGGCCTGGCGCAGGCTTTCGAACTCGTTGTATTTGCCGACCGCGGCGAACGCGATCCGGTCGTAGATTTCCCCGATCTTGTGCAGCGCCGGCGAGGGGTTTTCGGCGACCAGCGCGATTCCCTCGGAGCAGCTGAGCACCACCACGGAACGGCCCCGGGCGATGCCTTTCCGGGCGAAGTCCGCCCGGTCCTTCATCAGCTGTTCGGGCGAGACGTAGAACTGTTGCGTCATGCTCAGGCCTCCCGTCCGGCCGCGGCCCGCGCTCCGATGACGGCCTCGGACGTGGCGGCGAGTTCCCGGTCCGGGATCCGGCGGGCGCCGGCGGCGTTGACGGTGTAGATCACTGGCCACACCTGCCGGACGGCATCCGGTCCCCCGGTCGCCGAGTCGTCGTCGGCGGCGTCGTACAGGGCTTCGACGGCCACCCGGACCGCTGCCGCCTCCTCCAGGTTCGGCTGCCAGAGCTTCTTCAGCGCCCCGCGGGCAAAGACCGACCCGGACCCCACGCTGTGATGCTCCTGCTCCTCATAGCGTCCGCCCGTGACATCGTAGGAGAACAGCCGGCCAACCCGCCGCTCGGCATCGAATCCGGCGAAGAGCGGAATGACTGCGAGGCCCTGCATCGCCATGGGCAGATTCGACCGGATCATCGCGCCCAACCGGTTGGCCTTGCCGTCGAGGCTGAGCAGCGTGCCTTCGATCTTCTCGTAGTGCTCGAGTTCCACCTGGAAGAGCCGCGTGATGTCCAGGGCGATGCCGGCGGTGCCGGCGATGCCCAGCAGCGAATGGGAATCGGCCGGAAAGACCTTTTCAATGTGCCGGCTGGCAATCAGGTTGCCCATGGTTGCCCGCCGGTCGCCGGCCATCAGCACGCCGCCGGCGAACGTCATCGACACGATGGTGGTGCCGTGGGGCACCATCGGTGCCGCCCCCGCCGGCAGCTGCTGGGCCCCCCGGGCGCCCGGCAGCAGATCCGGGGCGGTGCGCGCCAGATACTCGCTGAAGGAGGCGGTGGCTGAATGGGAAATGTGGGCGAAAACCGAGCCCGGACCGCCGGCCGGCATGTCCATCAATTACTGGCCGCCCTTCTGCACGAAACCGCGCACGAATTCTTCCGCGTTCTGTTCCAGCACGCCGTCGATCTCGTCCAGCAGATCATCCGTGCCTTCGGTCTCGGCCTGCGCGGCCGGTGCGGCGGCAGGCTCGGGCGTGGGCTCGTCGTCGTACTCTTCGTCGTCGCGGCGCGAGTCCACGTTCTTGCGGTCCTGGGTTGCCATGATGGCCTCCTTCTGGTGGGACGATCGACTCTGTCCTAGTGCTTATGTTGCCACGTGGGGCTCGTCCGCGGGGCCCAGCAACGCCGTGATGAAGTCCTCTGCCGACGAAGCTTCCTCGAAGAGCCTGCCGGTCAGTGCGCGGTTGCCGCGCAACGGCTCGCGGGTGGGGATGCGCTGCAGCCGGCGCCGGTCGGGAAGATCGAAAATCACCGAGTCCCAGCTGGCCCCGACGACCTCGCGGGGGAAGTGTTGAATGCACTTCCCGCGGAAGTAGGCCCTGGTGTCCTCGGGCGGCTCGCCCACGGCGGCGTCGATCTGTGCGTCCGAGAGCAACCGGCGGATCCGGCCGCGTGCGGCCAGGCGGTGGTAGAGGCCCTTCTCGGGCCGCACGTCGGCATATTGCAGGTCGATGAGGCCCAGGCGCGGGTCGCCCCACTCCATGCCGTCCCGGTCCCGGTAGGCCTGCAGCAGTTTGAGCTTGGCCACCCAATCCAGCTGGTCGGCGGCGTCCATCGGGTCCCGGCGGAGCGTGTCCAGCACCGCAGCCCAGCGCCGCAGCACGTCCGCGGTCTGGCCGCTGTCGGTCCCGTGCCGGCGGCAATGCTCCACCGCTGCCTGCAGGTAGATCTCCTGCAGGTCCAGGCCGGTGACCATGCTGCCGTCCTTGAGCGGTACCTTCTGCTGCAGGGAGGGGTCGTGGCTGATCGCCTGCAGCGCCTGCACGGGGTCGGCCAGCTGGACGTCCGGTACCTCGCCGTGTTCGATCATCGACAGCACGACGGAGGTGGTGCCCATCTTCAAAAAAATCGACACCTCGCTCAGATTCGCGTCGCCGATGATCACGTGCAGCCGCCGGTACTTGTCCGCGATCGCGTGCGGTTCGTCCCGGGTGTTGATGATGGGCCGCCGGATGGTGGTCTCCAACCCCACTTCGGCCTCGAAGAAGTCCGCGCGCTGGCTGACCTGGTAGCCAGGGGTGCGGCCGTTGCTGCCCAGCCCCACCCGCCCGGCACCGCACACGACCTGCCGGGACACGAAAAACGGAATCAAGCCGGTGACAATCCGGTTGAACGGCACGCTGCGCGGCATCAGGTAGTTCTCGTGCGCGCCGTAGGAGACCGACTTGTTGTCGGTGTTGTTCTTGTACAGGTTCACCGGCGAGAATCCCGGCGTGGCGGCGATCCTGCGCATCGCGGCGAGCACGACGGCATCGCCCGCCTTGTCCCAGCGCACCGCATCCAGCGGGTTGGTCACCTCGGGCGAGGAATATTCCGGATGGGCGTGGTCCACGTACAGCCGGGCCCCGTTGCTGAGCACCATGTTCATGAGCACGCCGGAGGATTCGTCCGTGTAGAACTCGTTGCCGGCCGCGCGGCCGCCGGCCAGCGCTATCTGCTCGGCGTCGAGGATCGGCGGGACATCGGTGAGCTGGGAAGGGTCCGCCTGGTCACGCGACAGGTCGAATCCGCGGGCATCGTGCAGCGGCTCCTCGTCGGTGTAATCCCACCGGGTGCCGGCCAGGTTCCCCAGGCCCTTCCGCATGGTCGCCGCGTACGCGTTGATCACCTGCGAGGAGAGCACCGTGGAGTTGGCCAGGGGTTCGCCGGGAGCATGGATGCCATACTCCGTCTCCGAACCCATCACGCGATAGACGCTCACAGGTACTGCCCGGTGTTGGACATCGTTTCGATGGCCTTGCCGGCCTCCTGCCCGGCCTTGCCCTGCACGATCGTGCGGATGTAGGTGATCCGTTCGCCCTTCTTGCCGGAAATCCGGGCCCAGTCGTCCGGATTGGTGGTGTTGGGGAGGTCCTCGTGCTCGCGGAATTCGTCCACCACGGCGCTGAGCAGATGCTCGATCCGCAGGCCCTTCTGCTGGTTGGTCAGCAGGTCCTTGATGGCGTTCTTCTTGGCCCGGTCCACCACGTTCTGGATGACGGCGCCGGAATTGAAGTCCTTGAAGTAGAGCATTTCCGTGTCGCCGCTGGCGTAGGTGACTTCCAGGTACTCGTTCGACTTGTCGGTGGAGTACATTTCCTCGACCGTGCGCTGGATCATCGCGTCGATGGTCGCCTTGCGGTCCTGCCCGTGCTCAGCGAGGTCCTCGGCATGGATGGGGAGGTTGGTGGTGAGGTACTTGGCGAAGATGTCCGCGGCCGCCTCGGCGTCCGGCCGGTGGATCTTGATCTTCACGTCCAGCCGGCCGGGGCGCAGGATGGCCGGGTCGATCATGTCCTCGCGGTTGGAGGCGCCGATGACGATGACGTTCTCCAGCTTCTCGACGCCGTCGATCTCGGACAGCAGCTGCGGCACGATGGTCGTTTCGACGTCGGACGAGACGCCGGTGCCGCGGGTGCGGAACAGCGAATCCATTTCGTCGAAGAAGACCACCACCGGGCTGCCGTCGGATGCCTTCTCGCGTGCCCGGGCGAAAATCAGCCGGATGTGCCGCTCGGTCTCGCCCACGTACTTGTCCAGCAGTTCCGGTCCCTTGATGTTCAGGAAGTAGCTGCGGGTGTCCGTGCCGCTGCGCTCGATGGCCTTGGCGGCCAGCGAGTTGGCCACGGCCTTGGCGATCAGCGTCTTGCCGCAGCCGGGAGGGCCATAGAGCAGGATGCCCTTGGGGGCCTTCAGGCCGTGCTCGCGGTAGAGGTCGGGATGCAGGAAGGGAAGCTCGACGGCGTCGCGGATCTGGTCGATCTGCGGTCCCAGGCCGCCGATGTCCTCGTAGGAGATGTCCGGCACCTCCTCGAGGATGAGGTTCTCCACCTCGCTGCGTGGAATCTTCTCCAGCGCGTAACCGCTGCGGGCGTCGATGGACACGGCGTCGCCGACCCGGAGCCGTTCGGTCCGCAGGGCGCCGGACAGTTTGACGACCCGTTCCTCGTCGGCGCGTCCGACCACCAGGACGCGGTCACCGTCGAGCATTTCCTTGATGGTGACCAGTTCGCCGGAGCGCTCGAAGCCGAGCGCGGCGATCACTGTGAGCGACTCGTTGAGCAGGACCTCCTGGCCGGGGGCGAGGTGGTCCATCTTTACCAGGGGGCTGACCGCGACGCGCAGCTTGCGCCCGGACTGCACGATGTCGACGCTCTCCTGCACCACGGCAGCGTTGCTCGTGCCGGGCCGCGGCCGTTGCGCCTTGTTAACCTGGGTGATGGTCGCGAAGCTGAAGGGGGTTTCGCCGTCGCGTTCGAGGGCGGACTTAAGCCGGACAATCTCGCTCTTCGCGGTCTCGAGCGTGGAGACGAGGCGGGAATTGTTTTGGGTGGCCGCGGCCAACTGCTTGTCCAGGTGGCGGAGTTTGTCGCGCAGGACGTTGATCTGGCGCTGGGCGACCGTCAACGCGTCACGCGGGTCGTCCTGCCGTTCAGCCGGTGCCGGTTGGTTGTTCTGGTTCTGGTCGTTCATCACCGCGACCTGCTTCCGTGATCGGTTCCTTCCCTAGACACTAACCGGCCCCCGCGCCGGCTGCACCTGTCTACGAAAGAAAACGCCAAACCGAGACATCTTGTTCCGATGCCCCCGCGGAAGCGGCCCGCGTCCCGCCCTCAGTCGGTTTCGGGGTTGATGTCCTTGAACGCTCCGCGCTGCACGGTGGAGGCGGCATCCTTGGCAGCGCGGCGCAGCCGGCGGTCGGACACGGTCCGCTCCCCCAGTGCCTCGGCATTCCAATCGTCCTCGTCGCCGGTCCACGCCTGCACGTCCTCGGCGGCGAAGCCGGTCTTGGACGGACGACGCTTGGGCGTCAGGCCCGTCTCGCCGCCGGCCAGCCGGCGGGCCGTGAGCAGGAAACCGGTGTGCGCCACCATGCGGTGGTCGGGCCGGACGGCCAGGCCCTCCAGGTGCCAGCCGCGGACCATCGACTCCCAGCCGTCGGGCTCGGTGAACCGGCCGTCGGCCCGGATCGCCTCGGCAGTACGTGACAATTGCGTAACGGTCGCGACGTAGCTGATCCAGACGCCGCCGGGCGCCAGCACCGTCGCCACCGCGTCCAGGCACTCCCACGGCGCCAGCATGTCCAGCACCACCCGGTCCACGCTGCCGGGTTCCTCGGCTTTGACGACTTCGTCCTGGAAATCTCCCAGCGAGATCTGCCAGGCGGGGTGCGGTCCGCCGAAGAACGTTTCCACGTTGCCGCGGGCAACGTCGGCAAATTCCTCGCGCCGCTCGAACGAGTGCAGCCGTCCGCCGTCGCCCACGGCGCGCAGCAGCGATATGCTCAGGGCACCCGAACCGACCCCGGCCTCCACCACCCGGGCGCCCGGGAAGATGTCCGCCATGGTCACGATCTGGGCGGCGTCCTTGGGGTAGACCACGGCGGCGCCGCGCGGCATGGAGAGCACGAAGTCCGAAAGCAGCGGGCGCAGGGCCTGGTACCGGTGGCCCACCGTGTTTGCCACGACCGTGCCCTCTTGCCGTCCGATCACCTCGTCATGCGGCAGGAAGCCCTTGTGCGTATGGAACGCGCCACCGGGCGTCAGGGTGATGGTGTTCATCCGGCCCTTTTCGTCCGTGAGCTGGACCCGTTCCCCGGGCCGGAACGGCCCGCGTCGCTGGTCGGCGCCGTGCGCGCTGGTGGTGGAGCTCATGCGTGGGATCACTTCCGGTCGTTGTGTGTGCGGCCGCGGCGGTGTGTGCCGGGCCGGTTCGTCGATTGTATTCCGGCCGGCGGCCGGGTTCCCGGCGCCGACCGGCGGGATCAGAGCCTGCCGGCCTTGCCGGTGATGGCGCGGACCACCGTGCTTTGCTGGAGCACCCCGGTGACGCGGCCCTCGCCGTCGATCACGGCGTACTCGCTGCCGGCCAGCCGGGCCAGGTACTGCACCAGCTCCTGGCCGGCAGCCGCCTCCGGCACGTAGGCCCCCGGCGCCAGAGCCCGGGAGACGGCCGCGGCGGGAGTCCGGGGGGCGGCCGGCGGCGGCACCTGCTCCAGCGCCGTGGGGTCCACGACTGCTTCGGGCTGGCCGGTCGCGGCGGTGAGCACCACGGAGAGCCCGGGGTGCCCCTGGATCAGCTGCCGCACCTGGTCCACCGTGGCGGTGGCGGGCAGCGACGCGGCCGGAAGCTTGAGCTGCCCGGCGCTGACGGACGGCAGCCGCAAGCGCATCCGGGCGTGCGAGATGGCCGAGCTGGCGCCCATCCAGAGGAAACCGCACACCAGCACCATGAGCACCACCAGCTGGAGGTCCGGCGTGCCGCCCCGCAGCAACGGGACGCCGATCACGCCGATCACCAGCAGCACCACGATGGCGCGGCCGGCCCAGCCCGCCGCCACGGTCCCCTTTTCCTGGCTGCCGGTCGCCTTCCAGACGGCGGTCTCCACCAGACGCCCGCCGTCCAACGGGAGCCCCGGAAGGATATTGAAGACGGCCACCAGGAAGTTGGCCCAGATGAAGATGTCGGTCAGCAGGAACGGAATCGGTTCGCCGCGGAACAGCGGCAGGACGAGCATGCCGGCGCCGGCCAGCGCGAAGTTGGCCACGGGCCCGGACAAGGCCACCAGCAGGGACTTGCCCGGCGTGGCGTTGAAGTTGTCGAACTGGGTGTGGCCGCCCCAGAGATTGAGCACGATCTTGGCCGACGGCCACCGGAAGGTCCGGGCGGTCAGGGCGTGGGCGAGTTCGTGCACCAGCACCGAGAACAGCAGCAGCAGCGCGTAACCGAACGCCACGGCGTACGCTCCCACGCCGATCTCCGGCATCAGGCGCTGCACCTGGGGGCCGAAGATCAGCACGATGAAGGCGGCGATCACGAACCAGGACCAGGCCAGGACCACCGGGACGCCGAACATGCGGCCCAGGGGAATGCCTTCGCTGCGTTCCTTTTCCTCGGCCGGCCGGGGGGTTTGCGTGCTCATACTCCTGCTTCCTGGGCGGCGCCCACCAGGACGCCCTCCACGTCCGCCAGGCCCTTTCCGGCCAGGCTGTCCCAGTGCGGGCGCCCCGGTACCGGCGGAACGGGCACGACGTGTGGGATGGCCACGGTCACGAGGCCGGCGGCTTCGGCGGAGGCAACCCCGGGAACCGAGTCTTCCAGCGCCACGACGTACTGCTTGTCGGCGCCGGGCAGGTGGCCGCTGAGCCAGTCGAAGGCCTGCTGGTACGGTTCCGGGTCCGGCTTGCCGCGCGTGACCATGTCACCGGTGACGACGTGGCGGAAGCTGCCCTCGGGCAGCGCCCTGACCACTTCGGCGGCGAGCTTGGTCTCGCTCATGGTCACCAGGACCGACGGAATGCCTGCCCCGGCCAGCTCCGCGAGCAACTCCCGTGCGCCGGGGCGCCACGGGATGCGCCCGCGGACGCGTTCGGTCACGGCGTCGATCAGCCGGTCGACAATCTCGCGGATGCCCAGTTCGACGCCGGCCTGCTGCAGCACGGCGGCGGATGTCTCCAGCGCATTGCCCACCAGCTTTTTGCCCAGTTCGTCGTCCCACACCCCGCCGAACGAAGCAACCAATTCGGTTTCGGCTTCGATCCAGTACGGCTCGGTGTCGACGAGCGTTCCGTCCATGTCCCAGAAAACGGCCTGCAGGCCGGACGACGGATGGCTGGACGCAGCGGGGGAAGGGGAAATTTCGGGCATGCATCCAGTCTACGGGCCCTTCCTGCCCGGCCCCGGCATCGGCCCCATCACGGGCTCCGGCACGGGGCTACGGCACCGGAATCGGGGGCTATGCTGGGCGCGAATCGAATGTCGGCTCACTGACAAGCCGTGCCGGGAGGATTAGGGTGAAACCGTGAGTACTCAGGACAGTGGCGACCTGCCCACGGAAGGCGACGGCGAGCAGCGCGGTTTGCACTTGCTGTTCCCGCAGACGAAGCCCGGCGAGACACCGCGGCGTTATACCGTGATGCTGGCTGCATTCGAAGGCTGGAACGATGCCGGCGAAGCCGCCACGGACGCCGTCAAGTACCTGAGCCGGCTCTGGGACAGCCACAAGGTGGCCACGGTGGACCCGGATCTTTATTACGACTTCCAGTTCACCCGGCCGGTGGTGCACCGCACCGCCTCCGGGGAACGCCGGATCAAATGGCCGACGACGAAACTGACGCGCAGCAGCATCCCGGGCAGCCGGCTGGACATTATCTTTGTACACGGGGTGGAGCCGTCCTACCGCTGGCGGGCGTACACCGCGGAACTGTTGGCCCACGCCGAAGAGCTGGGCGTGGACTGCATCATCCTGGTAGGCGCCCTCTTGGCCGACGTGCCGCACACGCGTCCCATTCCCGTCACGGTCACCAGCGACGACGACGACGTCCGCCGCGCCCTGAATACCGAGTCCAGCCAGTACGAAGGCCCCACCGGAATCGTCGGAGTGTTGTCCGATGTCGCCTCGCTGGCCGGCATTCCCACGATGTCCGTCTGGGCCGCGGTGCCGCACTACGTGGGACAGTCGCCCTCCCCCAAGGCCGAGCTTGCTTTGCTGCACCGGCTGGAGGACATCCTGCAGGTCCCGCTGGAAGTGTCCGTCCTGAGCGAAGAAGCCGAAGCGTGGGAGCGCGGCGTGGACGAACTTGCCACCGAGGATCCGGAAGTCGCCGCCTACGTGCGGCAGCTGGAGGAGGCCAAGGACACGGCCGAGCTGCCGGAGGCAACCGGGGAATCCATCGCCCGCGAATTCGAGCGCTACCTCAAAAAGCGCGGTAAAGAGTAGGGGCCTCCACGGGAACCACACGCCGCTTAGCCGGTTGGGGCGGGCCCTGTCGTGTCGACTTCGTCGCCACGCCGGGTCCCTGCCCGCCCCGCCCTTCCCGCTCGTTCCTCGCTCGGCGATGCGCGGCTTAGTGGTTCCCGCCTCCGGCCCTAACTCTTGGCTTAGAGCCGGATGCCCAGCAGCGCGTCGAGCAGCGCCGCGAACTGCCCGGCGCCGTCACCGGCCTGCCCTCCGGCCTGCTGCCGGGAGTGCTCGGCGAAGCCGTCGATTTCGGCCAGGGCCGCGGGTGCGTTGAGGTCGTTCGAGAGCGCCTGGCGGATTTGCTGTGCCAGCTCGGGTACCTGTTCGGCCTGCACATAGGGGGCCGCGCCGCGCCACGCAGAAAGCCGCGCCTGCGCCTGGCGGAGCAGATCCCCGGTCCAGAACCAGTCGCTGCGGTAGTGCTGGCCCAGCAGCACGGTGCGGATCGCAGCCGGCTCCACGCCTTCTTCGCGCAGGGCCGAGACCAGCACGAGGTTGCCCTTGGACTTGCTCATCTTTTCGCCGTCGAGGCCGACCATGCCGGCGTGCATGAAGTGCTTGGCCAGCGGCTTGCCGGTCATCGCGTAGGCGTGCCCTGCGCTCATTTCGTGATGCGGGAAGCTCAGGTCCGAGCCGCCGGCCTGGACGTCGAAGGTTTCCGGCAGGAATTTGCGCGCGATTACCGAACACTCGATGTGCCAGCCGGGGCGGCCGGGGCCGAGCGAGGCGCCCGGCCACTCGGGTTCGCCGTCTCGGGCGACGCGCCACAACAGTGCGTCCAGCGGGTGTTTTTTGCCCGGGCGCTCCGGATCGCCGCCGCGCTCGGCAAAGAGCGGCAGCATTTGATCTTCGGTCAGCCTGGAGGTGGCGCCGTTGTGCCAGCCCGGTCCCGCTGCGGCAACGGAATCGAAGTACACGTCGCCGTCGGGCTCGCCGCCGGTGCCCGGTACGCGGTACGCGAGGCCGCGGGCCAGCAGGTCCTCCACCACCGGAACGATCCACTCGATCGATTCCACCGCTCCGATGTACTCGCCGGGCGGGATGACGTTGAGTTCTTCCATGTCCGTGCGGAACAGCTCGGTCTGGTCCTTCGCCAGCAGCTGCCAGTCCATGCCGGTGGCCGCGGCGCGTTCCAGCAGCGGATCGTCGATGTCCGTGACATTCTGCACATAGTTGACGGTGCGCCCGGCGTCGCGCCAATAGCGGTTGAGCAGGTCGAAGGCCACGTAGGTGGCGGCATGGCCCATGTGCGTGGCGTCGTACGGGGTGATGCCGCAAACGTACAGGCTTCCCGTCGAGGACGGCTCAAGCCGTACCAGCGACCCCACGGAGGTGTCGTGGATGGTCAGTTCGTCTTTGCCGCCCGGAATTTCGGGTACGGCACGGGCATTCCAACCAAGCACTCTTGGGTTTCCTTCCGATGAGGTGAACGGACGCGGATGGCGGGCGGGGCCGCCGTCGTAAATGACGCTCCTAACATTCAAGAATGCAGGAGCCGGATAAATTCCCGCGGGTCAGGCGTTGATGACTCCGGCGCCCAGCAGCACGAACAACAGCGCGCCCAGGGCGATCCGGTACCAGACGAAAAGCCGGTAGCTGCGGGTGGACACATACTTCAGGAACCACCCGATGATCACGAAGCCGACGCCGAAGGCCACCACCGTGGCCAGCGCCGTCTCCCCCAGCCCGTACGGCCCGGGTTCACCGAAGCTCTTGGCCAGCTGGTACAGGCCCGAGGCGAAGACCGCCGGAATCGCCAGCAGGAACGAATACCGGGCGGCGGCCTCGCGGGTGTAGCCCATCAACAGGCCGGCCGTGATGGTGCCGCCAGAGCGGGAGACGCCCGGGACCAGGGCCAGCGCCTGGGCCAGCCCGTACAGGATGCCGTGCTTGTAGGTGAGCTTGTCCAGCGTGCGCATCTGGCGGCCGATGGAGTCGGCGATGGCCAGGAACACGCCGAAGACAATCAGCATGGTGGCCACGATCCACAGGCTGCGGAAGGTGGATTCGATCTGGTCCTGGAACAGCAGCCCGAGCACACCGATGGGGATCGAGCCGATGATGACCAGCCAGCCCATCCGGGCGTCCGGGTCGTTCCGCGGCACCTTGCCGGTGAGCGAGCCGAACCAGGCCTTGATGATGTTGACGATATCGCGCCAGAAATAGACGACGACGGCGGTTTCCGTGCCCAGCTGGGTGATGGCGGTGAAGGCGGCCCCGGGATCGGCGGCACCGGGCAGAACCTCTCCGATGATGCGCAGGTGCGCGCTGGATGAGATCGGGAGGAACTCGGTCAGGCCCTGCACGAGCCCCAGGATGATTGCTTCTAGCCAATTCACATCCTCGACCTTATGGCACCAAGGCCCGCGGAACGGAAACGGACACAGCCGCGGCGGCGAAGATCCGCCCACGGCACGACGCCGGGCACCCGGCGCGGGGCCGGGGCGGATGGGCTGCCCGTGCGGGAGGACGAGGCACGCGCCTGCGTCGGCGGGCCGCTGCCAAGGGCGCGGCAGCGCAGGCCATAAGCTGGCTTTATGGAGCACAATCGCTTGGGTCACAGCGGGCTGAAGGTCCCGCAGCTGTCGCTGGGAACGATGACGTGGGGAGAGGAAACGGACGAGGAGGCCGCGGGCACCATGCTGCGCGCCTACCTGGACGCCGGCGGCACGCTCCTGGACACCGCCGCGCCGTACGCCGAAGGCCGCAGCGAGGCCATGCTCGGGGCGTTCCTGGGCGAACTGGTTCCCCGGCAGGAGGTGCTGGTGGTCTCCAAGGCGGGCGTGACGCGCAGCGAGGGCCGGCGCGAGGTGGACACGTCCCGCGGCGCCATGTTGCGCAGCCTGGACGCCAGCCTGGCCCGGCTGGGCACGGACTACCTGGACCTGTGGCTGGTCCATCTCTGGGACGACGGCGGCGCGCCGCTGGAAGAGACCCTGTCCGCCCTCGAGCACGCGGTCTCGTCGGGCCGCGCCCGCTATGTGGGAGTCTCCAATTACTCCGGCTGGCAGCTGGCCCGGGCTGCCTCGATCAGCCCGGTTCCGCTGGTCGCGGTGCAGAACGAATATTCGCTGCTGCACCGCCGGGCCGAACACGAGGTCATTCCGGCGGCGCGGGCCCTCGGGCCGGGCCTGATGGCCTGGTCGCCGCTGGGACGCGGCGTCCTGACCGGCAAGTACCGCACCGGCATTCCGGCCGATTCCCGGGCCGCCTCCGAGCAGCGCGCCGGGTACGTGGAACCGTACCTAAGCGGCCGGCCGGCCCGGATTGTGGATGCGCTGGCCACGGCGGCGCGCGGCCTGGACGTCCGGCCGCTGGACCTGGCGTTGAGCTGGGTGCTGCAGCGGCCCGCCGTCGGCACGGCCGTGGTGGGTCCCCGCACGCCCGCCCAGCTGGCAGAAATCTTGAAGGCGCCCTTGGACGCCCTGCCCGCCGCGATCGGCCAGGCGCTGGACGAGATTTCCACGCCGTAACGTTCCGTCCCGGGCGCGGCGGCGCCGGCCCGTCAACGCTTGATCGGGTCCGGGCGGCCTCGGGGGCGTGCTACTTTTCTTCGATCTCCAGATCGTCGTCGAAGGGGTCCACCACGTCGTCGGGTTCGTCCATGCCCTCGTCGTCCGACTCGTCGTAAATGACCAGCGGGGTCACTTCGCCGTAAGCATCGTAGAGCGCGTCCTCGTAGGTTTCGAACGATTCCATAATGGACGAGAAGGCCGCTTCCACGGCAGGATCGTCATCACCCCGGCGGCTGGAAGCGGCGGCCAGGTGCTCTTGCAGGGCGGAAACCAGTGACTCGAGTGCGACGCGCGGATCAATGCTCATGCTGTAGACGTTAGCCGCATTGTGGAGAATAAGTGAAGAGAACAGGAGGGCAATGAGAGAACAATTTCTGGGTGCCGCCGTCACCCGCGAACGCGACTACGCCCGGCAGTACGAATACCTGGTCCTGACCGTGAACAAAGACGAATCCGTCGGCGAGGCCCGCCGCGCGCTGACCGAGCACGCCGAGTACGGCAAGTGGGATCTGGTCCGGACCCGGCTGTACCTGGGCGGCGGCCGCAAGTACTGGCTCCGCCGCAGGGTACTGAAGGTCGAACGCACCGCCTGACCCCCGGCAGGCGGTGCGCGGCCCGCGTCAGTCTTCCAGCGGCCCCAGCCAGGCCGTTGCAACAGTGCTGTGCGCGGACTCGTCGTCCGAGGGGTGGTAGAGCCCGGCCAGCACGTCGCGGTACAGCCGCTCCAGTTCACCGCCGCGGAAGTACCCGCCGCCGCCGGAGACGCGTACGGCCTTCTCCACCACGTCCTTGGCGGTTTCGGTGGCCCTGATCTTGATGCCGGACAGTTTGGCGAACCAGAACCTGCCGTGGTCGGCCAGTGTATCCACGTCGCGGGCAATGGACGCCAGCTGCGGGTACAGCCCGTCCATGGCCAGGGCGGCGTCGGCCACCCGCCAGCGGATGTCCGGATCCTGCGCGTAGCTTTTGCCCGTTTTCAGCGAACGACGGCGGTGCACGGCTTCCACCGCGAGGTCCAGGGCCCGGGTGCCGATCCCCGCATAGACGGACGAGAGCAGGATTTCGAAGCACGCGAAGATGCCGAAGATCAACGGATCCGGGTTGGGTCCCACCGGCAGTTTCCGGAAGATCCGCTCCGGCGCGGCGACCGCGCCTTCCAGCACCGTGGTGTTGGACTGGCTGGCGCGCATGCCCAGCGTGTTCCAGTCGTCCTTGATCCGGTAGCCGGGCTTGTCCCGGTCGATGAACCCCCACACCAGCTGCGGTTCGGTGCCGGAATCGTCGCGGCCGAAGACACCGAGCCGCGTCCAGGCGGGCGAGAGGCTGGTGAACACTTTCGTGCCGGTGAACCCGTACCCGCCGTCCCCGCGGGGTGCGGCGACGGTGCGCGAATCGAAGAGGACCTGGTCGTTTCCGGCCTCGGAGACCCCGAACCCGAAGACTTCGCCGCGGCCGGCCTCGGCCAGGACGTAGTCCATGCTGTCGTCGCCACGGGCCTGGAGGACCCGCGCGACGCCGGTCCACACCAGGTGCATGTTGACGGCCAGCGCCGTGGCGGGTGCCGCGGTGGCCAGCCGCATCTGTGCCCTGGTTGCCTCCTCCAGCGTGTAGCCCAGGCCGCCGTCTTCCTCCGGGACGAACATTTTCAGGTAGCCCGCCTCGACGAGGTCGGCGAGGTCTTCGTGGAAGAAGCTGTTCGCTTCGTCGTAACCTGCGGCCCGGCCCCTGATGGTCTCAAGCAGGTCGTCCGGGAGCAGTTCTTCAACACTGGCGGGCATGCCGGTGGTCCTTTCGTCGTCGTTCCAAGTGGTCAGTAGGTGGTGAGCAGGCGCTGCAGGACGCGGGTGCCGAACTTCAGCGAGTCCACCGGCACCCGTTCGTCCACGCCGTGGAACATCCCGGTGAAGTCCAGGTCGTCGGGCAACCGCAGCGGAGCGAAGCCGTAGCCGGTGATGCCCAGCCGGGCCAGCGCCTTGTTGTCCGTGCCGCCGGAGAGCGTGTACGGGAGCACCACGGCGTCCGGATCCTCGTGCGCCAGCGAATCGATCATGGCGTCCACCAGGTTCCCGGCGAACGGCACCTCCAGCGACCTGTCCTGGTGCACGTAGCTGACCTGCACGTCGGGGCCCGCCAGTTCGCGGATGGTGGCCAGCACGAGCTCTTCCTGTCCGGGCAGTGTCCGGGCGTCGATCCGCGCCTCGGCCAGCCCGGGGATCACGTTTTCCTTGTAGCCGGCCTTCAACACCGTGGGGTTGGACGTGTTCTGCAGGGTGGCGCCGACGAAGCGGGCCAGGGTCCCCAGTTCCTTGAGCAGGATGTCCGGGTTGTCCGGGTCGAATTCGACGCCGGTCAGCTCGGTCACCCCGTCGAGGAACCGGCGGGTGGTGTCCGTCAGCTCGATCGGCCACTGGTGGGCCCCGATCCGGGCCACCGCCGCCGCCAGCGTGGTTACCGCGTTGTCCGTGTTGATCTGGGAACCGTGCCCGGCCCGGCCGGCGACTGCCAGCCGCAGCCACGCGATCCCCTTCTCCGCGGTCTGGAGCAGGTAGGCGCGGCGGCCGCCAATGGTGGCCGAGAAGCCGCCCACTTCCGAGATGGCCTCGGTGGCGCCGTCGAAAAGCTCGGGACGGTTCTCGACCGCCCAGCGCGCCCCGTAGGTGCCGCCGGCCTCTTCGTCGGCGAAGAACGCGAAGACGATGTCCCGGCGCGGCCGGGTGCCGCTGCGTGCCATGTGCCGCGCCACCGAGAGGATCATCGCGTCCATGTCCTTCATGTCCACGGCGCCCCGGCCCCAGATGAGGCCGTCCCGCTCCTCGCCGCTGAACGGATCCACCTGCCAGTCATCGGCTTGCGCCGGCACCACGTCCAGGTGGCCGTGCACGACCAGCGCCGGCGCCGAGGGGTCCGTGCCGGCCATCCTCGTGACCACCGACGTCCGGCCGGGCGCGGACTCGAACACGTCGGTGGCCAGTCCGGCTTCTTCCAGCAGTCCGGCCGCGTACTCGGCGGCCAGCCGCTCCCCCGGCCCCTCGTTGCCGCCGTAGTTGGAGGTGTCGATCCGGATCAGTTCCTGGCAGATCTCGGCCACTTCTTCGTGCGGGCTCGGTACAGTCATGAAGGCTCCTCGGAATCGATGTCTGTCCCCAGCCTAACGAGCGGGAGCGGTCGAAGGCAGCAGCTGTCCGCAGGAGGCGCCGCAGGTGGCGCCGCAGTTGGTACAGCCGGAGTCGGGCCCCGGTGCCGGCTCCGTCGCGCGCACGGAGGGCCCGATTCAACAGTTCGGGCAAAACATGTTAGAGTTTTTCTCGCTGCTTTCGACGGAATCGGTGCGCCTGAGGGCCTCTGGAGAACCGGCGAAAGTCCACCTGCGCGGGTGGCGGAATGGTAGACGCGCTAGCTTGAGGTGCTAGTCCTCTTATTGAGGGTGAGGGTTCGAGTCCCTTCCTGCGCACAGAGAAAGCCCCGGACTTCCGGGGCTTTTTTGTGCCCGCAGCGCGCGAAGAGCACAGGCGGCCCGGCGCAGCCACGGGTCCTCGTCTTCCGCCCACCGATCGAGGATTGCTTCCGCACGCATGCGGGACCGGCCGGTCAGCCCCTGGATCAAGGGACCGACGACGTCAATGGCGAGCGGGTCCGCCAAGGCCGCCAGGCGCGCGTCGCGCAGGAAGCCTTCCAGCCGGGTGAGGTCCGAGCTTCGCAAGAGGCGTTGGTTCGACTGCAGCAGCACCACGGCGGCCAGGCGCCGCTCGAAGACCGGCCGGGCCCACAGTTCGGAGCTGAGGGCGGTCACCTCGTCGTGCGAGAGCAGCCGGAACTTCCGCCCGGCGTCCCGGACCGTACCCCGGACCGCACCGACCGACGCACCGTAGTAGCGCAATCCGTCGCCCGCCTCGTTCTGCGCTTCCGCCCGTGCCCAGGAGGCTTCCCGCCGCAACGTGCGGTCGATAAATTCTGCCGCCTCGCTCATCCAGCAATTCTTTCATTCACTCACCGTCCCGGCCGCTACCCTCCTATCCGAATGCCCGATCGTTGCCGGCTTCTTCCTGGCCGGGCGCCCGTTCGTGACCGGCTTCTTCCTGGCCGGTGTAGGTGCGCAGCAGGTCTTTCGCGCCCTCGGCCGCCTGCCCTTCCTGATCCAGCGTCCGCTGCATGGTTTCCGCGTTCTCCCGGCCGGCCGGGAACGGCGGGAGCAGCGGAACGTCGGGATCGGTGAGCACCTCGATAAGATACGGCCGGTCGGCGGCCAGCGCCTCGTCCCATACGGCCCCGAGCTGCTCGGGGTCCTCGACCCGTTTCCCGTGCAGTCCGAGCAACCGTGCGTAGCCCGCGTAGTCGACATCGGGCAGGGCCTGGCTGTCGGCAAACCGCGGCTCGGCCTCCATCTCCCGCTGTTCCCAGGTCACTTCGGCGAGTTCCCGGTTGTTCAGGACGCACACCACAAAACGAGGGTCCATCCACCGCTGCCAGAGTCGGCCGACGGTAATCAGTTCGGCCAGGCCGCTCATCTGCATGGCCCCGTCTCCCGTGAGGGCAACAACCACCCGTTCCGGGGCGGCCAGCTTGGCGGCGATGCCGTACGGTATCGAACAGCCCATGCTTGCCAGGGTGCTGGAGAGGTGCGCCTGGGCCCCTGCCGGCAGCCGCAGCTGCCGGGCATACCAGTAGACGGAACTGCCGACATCGACGGCGAGCAGGCCGTCCGGCGGGAATCGTTCGCTCAGCTCAAAGGCCACCCGTTCGGGGTTGACCGGTTGCGCCGGCGTCATGGCCCGCTGCCGCGACAGCTCGCGAGACTGCCGCACCCAGCCTTCCACCTGCTCGCGCCACCCGCCGCCTGCGCGGTCCTCAAGCAGCGGCAGCAGCGCCGCCAGGGTGGTGGCGGCGTCGCCGGTGAGCGCCGCCTCGACCGGATAGCGGTTGCCGATGGCACTGGCGTCATTGTCGATCTGCACCGCTCGGGCAGCACCGGGCGGCGGGTAGAACTCAGTCCAGGGGTCATTGGAGCCCACGATCAGCAAGGTGTCGCAGTGTCCCAGCAGTTGGCCGCTGGCGGCGGTACCCAGATGCCCCATGGTTCCGGCCGCGAAGGGCAGCGACTCGTCCACATAGGGTTTGCCCAGCAGGCTGGTGGCAATGCCGGCCCCGAGCTTCTCCGCCACCGCAACCACCTGCCCGCGGGCATCCCGCGCTCCCTGTCCTACCAGCAGGGCAACCCGCTGCCCGGCGTTGAGCACGTCCGCGGCCGCGCGCAGGTCGTCCGGGTCCGGGACCACGTGCGGGGCACGCCAGATCGGCGCGGTGGTCACCACGCCATGGGTGTGCTCAAGTTCGGGGGCGGGAAGTTTCTGGATGTCGTGCGGAATGATCACCACGGCCGGGCCGCGGCCGCTCAGGGCCGCCTTGAAGGCGCGGTCCAGCACCAGCGGAACCTGCTCAGGGGTGCTCACCTGCTGCCGGAAGGTGGCCACGTCCTTCGTCAGGTTGGCCAGGTCCACTTCCTGCATGTACCCGGAGCCGAGCGCGGTGCGCGACTGCTGCCCGACGATGGCCACTACCGGGACGCTGTCGAGTTTGGCGTCGTACAGGCCGTTGAGCAGGTGCACGGCTCCGGGACCCTGGGTGGCCGTGACCACCCCCACCCCGCGCGTGTACTTGGCGTGCCCCACCGCCATGAAGGCGGCATTTTCCTCGTGCCGGGCCTGGACGAATTCGACCGTCCCCGCGCGCCGCAGCGCGCCCATGAACGTGTTGATGCCGTCCCCGCTGTAGCCAAAAATCCGCGACACCTGCCACGCGCGAAGCCGATCGACAATAAGGTCTGCAACGAGCCGCTGGGCCATATCCACTCCACTCGCAATTCTCAGGGTGCTTACTGTTTAACATCCCTATCATCCGCTGCCTCCGTTTTGAACCGTCCCTGAGCCGCCCCGCGGCCGGCATGCAAAGATGGCGGCATGGAACTGGACGGAGAACTGGCGGCCCATCCCGTCAGTCAGGGCGCAGTGGATCAGCGGGACATCGACCTGTACCGCACTCTCAGCGCCGACATTGCCGCGGGCGTCGCGGTGGTGTCGACGCGGTGGCGGAACCGGGACTACGCGGCGACCGTCAGCGGTTATCTCTCGGTGTCCTACGATCCGCCCACCATGCTGATCAGCCTCTTCGAGGAGTCGAGGATTTGCGACGCCGTGGCCAACTCGGGGACCTGGGCCTTGAGCCTGCTGGCCTCGCAGCACCAGGGCACGGCGAACTGGCTGGCGAGCCCGGGCAATCCGGTGGAAGGCCTGCTCAACCAGGTCTCGTACCGGCGCGGCCCGGCCACCGGTGCTGCGGTGATCGGCGGAGCCCCCGCGTGGTTCGAGCTGAGGACGACGGCGGTGCATCCGGCGGCGACCCACGTGCTGATCGTCGGCGAGGTGCTGGCCATGGGCCGGGACGCTGCCGGTTCGGAAAGCGCCGATCCGCTCATCCACTTCGGCTCCTCCTACCGGCGCTTGGGCCGCTAAAAGCGCCGGGCCACGGCCCGAGCCGGCGAGGCCGGAGTTGGTCAGGGCAGCGCCGGCGGCCCGGAGTAGGCGCCTTCCCAGACCGCCCGCGTTCCGGATTCGCCGGTCAGCACCACTGCCACCGTGGCGCCGGCACACACGGCCAGCACGGCGACGGCGACCACTGCCGCGATGACGCTGTATCCGGCGCCAAGCCTGCGCCGGGAGGAGGCGTCCGCCGTCGTTCCGTAGCGAAACCACAGCCACAGTCCCAGCGCCGTGGCGAAAAGGCCGGCCACCCACGGCAGCAGCATGTCGCCCAACCGCATGTGTTCGACGGCCAGCGGCGTCTGGTCGATCCTGAGGAACAACCAGTGGCCGGCCTGTTGGGTGACGGGCACCAGCACCAGGGCCAGCAGGGCGATCAGCGGGGTGGCAATCCCCAGGCGCCGCCTCGCGGCCGGCCAGAGCAGGGTGAGCGCAACGCACAGCGCCGCCAGCGGAACGATCACCACGGTGGCATGGACCAGGAGCACGTGCAGCGGCAGGGAATTGATTTCGTACTCCACCGGATCCGCTCCTTGTGTACCGGCTTGGCCCGTCAACCGGTAAGACGCCCGCGTATGACGTAGCGGTTCAGCCGGGAGCCGGGCGGCCGGTCCATTGTCTTACCCGGCTGCCTGCTCTATGAATGGACTATGACGGCCACGCTGCGAGCCCTGGAAACCGCTGTTCCGGATACCATCCTGATCCAGTCGGAGGCGCGGGACGTGTTCTCCACGCAACCGGGCCTGACCCGCCTGGGACAGCGCCTGGTGACCACATCGTTCGACCAGTCCGGCATCGACACCCGGTACACCGCCGTCGAGGAACTCACGACGGCCAAGCGGGCGGACAACCCGGTGTTCTTCGACGCCGATTCCCGGCAGCTGCTCTCTCCCAGCACGAAGGTGCGCAACGACATCTTCGCGGACAAGGCAACCCCGCTGTTCATCGAGGCGGCCGGCAAGGCGCTTGCCTCCTGCGAGGGGATCGGCCCGGCGGACATCACACACCTCATCACCGTCTCCTGCACCGGGTTCTTCAACCCGGGACCCGACTACAAGATCGTGCGTGCGCTGGGGCTCAATCCCGCCGTCCAGCGCTACCATCTCGGCTTCATGGGCTGCTACGCGGCGTTCCCGGCCCTGCGGGCGGCCAAGTCGTTCTGCGACGCCGATCCCCAGGCGGTGGTGATGGTCGTATCGGCAGAACTCTGCACGCTGCACGTGCGCACGTCCAACGACCCCGACACCATCGTCGGGTCCTCCCTGTTCGCGGACGGCGCGGCGGCAGCGGTCATCACCGCGCGCGGCCTGGACGAGACCGGGCCTGCCATCCGGCTGGACCACTTCGAAACCGTCCTCACCCCGGTCGGCGAGGAATCCATGGCCTGGAACATCGGTGACGAGGGCTTCGAAATGGTCCTGGGGACCTATGTTCCGCACATTATCGACGAACACATCGTTGGTGCGCTGGAGCCGTTGCTGGCCCGTGAACCGGACGTGGCGGCAAGACCATACCGCGACATTGAGCACTGGGCGATCCATCCGGGCGGCCGCAGCATCCTGGACAAGGTCGAGGCCAAGCTGGAGCTGACCGGGGAACAGCTCGTGCCGGCCCGGGAAACGCTGCGGCGGTACGGGAACATGTCCAGCGCCACCGTGATGTTTGTGCTGAAGCACATCCTGGAGCAACCGGCAGGGTCCGGGGAGGAGCGGATCTGCTCGATGGCCTTCGGCCCGGGCCTGACGGTGGAAACCGGGCTGTTCACCAAGACCGTGCCCGCCGCCACCCTCCGGGCCCGCCAGGTTTCCGCGGCAGCGGCGGTGTAGGGCGGGAACGGACCGCCGTGGCCGCCCGCCTGCCGGATCGCAAGGCGTCGACGTTCCTGGCCCTCCGCGCCACGGACGCCGTGGAGGAAATGGACAAGCCGGACTGCGACCCCGCGATGCTTCGGCGCACCTACGCCCAGTTTCCGCTGATCAACCGGGCGGTGTCGGGTTGGCACGGCATCTACCGGCGCCTGCTCCGCCCGCGCCTGGCCGGCCTTGAGGCCCCCACCCTGCTCGATATCGGCTCCGGCGGCGGCGACGTTCCCCGGCTGCTCGCCCGCCTGGCCGCCCGGGACGGCCTGGACCTGCGGATCACGGCGATCGATCCCGATCCGCGCGCCCATGCCTTCGCCGTGTCCCGGCCGCGGTCGCCCGGCCTCGAGTTCCGGCAGGCCTTCAGTTCCGAGCTGGTGGCCGAAGGACGCAGCTTCGACGCCGTCGTGTCCAACCACTTGCTGCACCACCTGACCGCCCCCGACCTGGCAGGCCTGCTGGCGGACTCGCAGCGGTTGTCGCGCGCCCTCGCAGTCCACAGCGACATCATCCGCAGCCGCACGGCGTATGTGCTGTTCGCCGCCGGGACGCTGCCGTTTTTCCACCGCTCCTTCATCCGCCGGGACGGGCTGACCTCCATCCGCCGCAGCTACACCCCGGAGGAATTGCGCGCCGCCCTCCCGCCGGAGTGGCGGGTGCTGCCCGATTCGCGTTTCCGCCAACTGGTGATCCATGAGCCCGATGCCTGAGGCGGCGCTCCCCCGGGGCCGGCCTGTTGAATCGCCCGGCGGCCGCCTGCTCGATGTCGCCGTGGTCGGCGGCGGCCCGGTGGGTTTGCTGATGGCCATCCTGCTGGCCCGGCGCGGGGTGGACGTCGCGGTCCTGGAGCGGCGCAGCGCACGCAGCAGCCACTCCCGGGCGATCGGGATCCATCCGCCGGCTTTGGCCGTGCTCGACGACGCGGGCGTGGGTGCGGAGCTGTTGGCGGCCGGCGTCCGCATCCGCCGGGGCGTGGCCCGCAGCCGCGGCCGGGACGTCGCGTCGCTCTCGTTTGACGGCATTCCCGGCGCGCATCCCTACGTGCTGGCCGTGCCGCAGGTCATCACCGAACGGCTGCTGGAAGAACGGCTGGAGGCGCTGCGTCCCGGGGCGGTGCGCCGCGCGGTGGCGGTGCAGGGGGCGTACGACGACGGCGCGACCGTGACGTTGTCCTGTCGCCGGGGCGCGGGACCGGAACCGGCGGCGGCGGGCACAGGCACGGGCAGGGCACCGGCACCGGCTGCCGGCGTGGCACCGGCTGCTGCTGCGGAGACGGTGCGGGCCAGGCTGGTGGTGGCGGCCGACGGCGCCTATTCCGCCCTGCGCCGCCAACTCGGCGTCCCGGTGCGGACGCGGGTGTATCCGGACGCCTACCTGATGGGAGACTTCGCCGACACCACCGGCGACGGCAGCACCGCCGTGCTCTATTTGGAGGCCGGCGGCATCGTCGAATCCTTCCCGCTCCCCGGGGGTACCCGGCGCTGGGTGGCCAGGATGCCCGGCGTGGTCAGCCATCCGACGCCGGACGGCCTCGCCTCCCTGGTCGCGCGGCGCACCGGGACGGGCCCGGACCCCGGCAGTTGCTCCATGCTCAGCGCCTTCTCCGTCAGCTCCCGGACGCCGCGGCGGCTGGTAGCCGGACGCGTCGCGCTCGTCGGCGACGCAGCACACCAGGTGAGTCCGATCGGCGGGCAGGGCATGAATTTGGGCTGGCTGGATGCCGCAGCCCTGGCTCCGATCGTGGCCGCGGCCCTGGCGGGCGAGCCGACGGGCATGGCGTTGCGAAGATACGAGGCGGACCGGCGGCGGGCGGCCAACACCGCCGTCTGGCAGGCTCACCTGAACATGGCCCTGGGCAGGCCGTTGCCGCCGCCGGTGCTCGCGGCCCGCAACCGCCTGTTCAGCACGCTCACCCGCTTCCCCGGAGTGCAGGACACGGTGGCCAGCCGCTTCACCATGCACTGATCCGTCATCAAGCGGCCGGGGCCTACCCGGGCGGCTAAAGTGGCTGCTAGACAAATTCGGCGGCACGTCGATTTTCCCGAGCCGGAGACGTCCCGGCTGACACGGTCTGGAGGTGGGCATGGTCGGCGCGGAGCGCATCGCCGTGCTGTCGCTGCACACCTCGCCGCTGGCTCTCCCCGGCGGGGGCGATGCCGGCGGGATGAACGTCTACGTGCGCGCCCTGGCGCGGGAACAGGCGGCGCTGGGCACCGCCGTCGACGTTTTCACCCGCTCCCTGCACGACGGGCAGGAACCCGTGGAACATCCCCGGGCCGGCGTCCGCGTGATCCACCTGGACGGAGCCCCCGCCGACGCGGTAACCAAGGAAGACCTGCCGCAGCGGTTGGCCGCACTGGAGGCTTCGCTGCGGCAGTTCACGCAGCAGGACGGGGCACGGTACGACGTGCTGCACTCGCACTACTGGCTTTCGGGTGCCGTGGGGCTGCGGCTGCAGCACGACTGGCACATTCCGCTGGTGCACTCGATGCACACGATGGGGCTGGTCAAAAACCTGCACCTGCAGCCCGGCGAACCGCCCGAGCCTGCCTCCCGGATCGACGGGGAGCAAGCCATAGCGTCCGGAGCCGGCCGGCTGATTGCCAATACCCTGACCGAGGCGGCCGAGTTGGTCGATCTCTACGGCGCGGACGAGGGGACGGTGGACGTGATCCCGCCCGGGGTGGACCTGCACACCTTCCGCCCCGACGGCCGCCGCGCGGACCGGGAGGCGGCGGGCATCGGCCCGGATACCTTCCACCTGGTGTTTGCCGGCCGCATCCAGGTACTGAAAGGGCCGCAGGTCCTGCTGGCCGCCGCGGCCGAACTGCGCCGCCAACGGCCCGACATCCGGCTGCGCGTGTCCATCATCGGCGAGATCAGCGGGTCCGCCGGGCTTGACCTGCCGGCGCTGGCCGGGAAGCTGGGGCTGGCGGACACCGTGACGCTCTCGCCCCCCGTGGAGCCGCGCGCCTTGGCGGCCACCTTCCGCAGCGCCGATGTGGTGGCGGTCCCGTCCTTCAGCGAATCCTTCGGCTTGGTCGCCCTGGAAGCGCAGGCGTGCGGTACGCCCGTCGTTGCCACCAACGTGGGCGGGCTGCCGGTGGCGGTCAGCCACGGGCTCACCGGGCTGCTGGTGGACGGGCACGACCCGGTCCGGTGGGCGGGGGCCCTCCGCGAGCTCCACGACTACCCGGAGTTCCGCCGGCGGCTGGGCGCCAATGCCGCGGTGCACGCCTCGTCCTTTGGCTGGGAGCAGACCGCCGCGCTGACGGCGCACAGCTACCAGCTCGCGGTCGACCACTTCCGCCGCTGAGCCTTGCGGTGCCGGTATGATCTGGGATCCGGGCAGCCGCAGCTAGGATTCATGGGTGCCAACCCCCGATTTCCGCATCCGCCGCGCCACCCCAGACGACATCCCGGCCACACTCGACATGAAGCTCGCCGCCTGGCGGGAAACCTACTCGTCCCAGCGGCCGGAGAGCTTCTTCGCCGCCGAAGCGGCCCGGCGGGACCAGCAGATCGACTGGTGGTCGCGCGGGCTGGCGGCGGGGGCGGAGCTGTGGGTCGCCGAAGACCCCGCCGGACGGATCATCGGCTGCTCGGGCGGCGGCCCCGTGCAGGACGACGACGCCGACGCCGGCGTGCCGCACGAACTGCAGATGCTCTACGTGCTGGCGGAGGCCTACGGGACCGGGCTCGGGCGGCAACTGCTGGAGGCGGCGATCGGTGGCGGGCCCGCGCTGCTCTGGGTCCTCGAGGACAACCCGCGCGCCCAGGCGTTCTACCGCAAGCACGGATTCGGCCCGGACGGACGCCGCGAGCCCCTGACCGGCCTGTGGGAAGGCCTGCACGAGATCCGGATGGTCCGGCGGGGCGGCTGAACCCGTTCGAGCTCGGCTACATCCGTTCGAGCTCGGCGCGAATGGCGGCGATGCCGCGCCACACCTCCTGGAAGCTGGTGGACATCGGCGAGAGCCCCAGCCGGAGGCCGTCGGGCTCGCGGAAGTCCGGTATCACTCCCTGCTCCCAGAGCCTGCCGGTGATTTGCTTGAAGTCCGGGTGGTCGATGGTGACGTGGCCGCCGCGTTCCGCCGGATCAAGCGGCGAGGCGATGGCTACGCCGAAACCGGCCAGCGCCTCCTGCACGGCCTCGACGGCAAACCCGGTCAGGGCGATCGACTTATCCCGGACCGCCGCCAGCCCGGCCTCGTCGATGAGGGCGACCATGTCCTGGAGGGCGGTCATGCCGATGATCGGCGGAGTTCCGGACGTGAACCGGCGGATCCCGCCGGCCGGCTGATACCCCTGACCCATCTCGAAGGGTTTGGCGCTGCCCAACCAGCCTTGGATCGGCTGGCTCAGGTGCTGGTGCTCGGTCCGCACGTAGGCCCAGGCCGGGGCGCCCGGACCGCCGTTAAGGTACTTGTAGCTGCAGCCTGCGGCCAGGTCGACGCCCCAGCCGTCCAGTTCCACGGGCAGCACCCCGGCGGAATGGCACAGGTCCCACAAAACCAGGGCACCGGCGTCGTGCGCGGCGGCGGTGATGGCCGGAATGTCCGCAACATAGCCGGAGCGGTAGGCCACGTGGCTGAGCAGCACGAGCGCCGTGTCGGGGCCCACGGCGGCCCGGACCGCTTCTGCCGTCACTCCCCCGGCGTGCGGGGGCTCGAGCCAGTCCAGCTCCAGGCCGCACTCGGCGGCGATGCCTTCAACGATGAAGCGGTCGGACGGAAAATTGTCCCGGTCCACCAGGATGCGCCGGCGCCCCGGGCGCGCGTCGATTGCGGCGCGGGCCAGCTTGTACAGCAGCACCGTGGTGGAGTCGGCCACCACGCATTGGCCCGGCGCGGCTCCCAGCACGACCCGGCCCAGCTCGTCGCCGATCTGCTCCGGCAGCTGGAGCCAGACCTCGTCCCAGGCCCGGATCAGCCGGCCGCCCCACTGCTGCGCCATGACGTCCCGGACGCGCTCGATGCTGGCGGCCAGCGGCCGGCCCAGCGAATTGCCGTCGAGGTAGGCCACGACGGCGTCGTCGTCATGGCCTGCGAACCGGGTCCGGTATCCGGCCAGCGGGTCTGCGGCGTCAAGCATCCGGGCGCGGTCACGCAATTGATCGTCGTTGGTCATACGGCAAGCATAGAGGCGGCTGCCGCGGGGCCGCCGAACCGCGGCGCGAAGAATCCGAAAAAAATTCCCGGGCCTGTCGATATCCACGGCCCCCGTTCGACGGCATAGTAGAAGGCGCATGCCCGCGTCTCGTTCCGAGAAGGAGAAAAGCCATGAAGTACATGTTCATCATGCGGTCCACGGATGCAGCCCTTGAGGCGTCCAAATCCATGCCGTTCGAAGAAATGATCAACAAGATGGGCGCCTACAACGAGGCGATGATCAACGCCGGCGTCATGCTGGCGGGAGAAGGCCTGGCGGATCTTTCCGACGGCAGCGGATTCGTCGTGGACTTCTCGGAGGAGCCGCCGATTGTGACCGACGGCCCGTACGGCGAAACGCACGAACTGTTCAACGGTTTTTGGATCGTCCAGGTGGCCTCCAAGGAGGAAGCCGCGGAGTGGGCCAGCCGCTGCCCGCTGGGACCGGGCTCCAAGCTGGAGGTCCGCCGCGTGACCGAGGCCGCCGATTTCGCGGACTTCGCCGACAACGAGTACATCCGGAAGGAAGAAGGATGGCGCGAGGAAGAGGCGAGGCTCCGCTCGGAGAACGCCTGACCCCCGGGGCCGAGGCCCGGGAGCCCGGGGCGGCGGGGGCCGAGGCCCAGGAGCCTGGGGCGGCGGGGGCCGAGGCCCAGGCGGCAATCCGGCGCCGGATCGATGCGTTGTGGCGGATCGAGGGCGCCCGGATTGTCGCCGCCCTGGCCCGTGCCACCGGGGATGTCGGTTTCGCCGAGGACGTCGCGCAGGAAGCCGTGGCCGATGCGCTGGCCCGGTGGCCGCACGCCGGCGTCCCCCGCAACCCGGCGGCGTGACTGACCACCGTGGCCAAGCGCCGGGCCATCGACTCCTGGCGGCGGGCCGAACGCCTGGAGGACCGTTACCAGGTGCTGGCCCGCGGGCTGCGGGACGAAGAAGACCTGCGTTGGGACCCCGTACCCGACGACGTGCTCCGGCTCGTCTTTACCGCCTGCCACCCGGTCCTCTCGCGGGAAGCGCAGGTATGCCTGACGCTCCGGGTCGTCGCCGGCCTGTCTGCCGAGGAGATCGGCCGGCTCTTCGTGATTCCGGTCGCCACGGTGCAACAGCGCATCGTCCGGGCCAAGAAAACCCTGGCCGCGGCGAAGGTCCCCTTCGAAGTCCCCGAACCGAACGACTGGGGCCCGCGGCTGGGCGCCGTCCTGCGCGTGGTCTACCTCCTGTTCACGGAAGGGTACGCGGCGACCTCCGGGAACCGTTGGATCCGGTCGGACCTGGCCGGCGAAGCCCTGCGGATCGGACGCCTCCTGGTGTCACTGGTGCCCCGGGAGCCCGAAGCGCACGCACTGGTGGCCCTGATGGAGTTCCAGGCGTCGCGTTTCGGCGCCCGCACACGGCCGGACGGCAGCGCGGTCCTGCTCGCCGACCAGGACCGGACGCGTTGGGACCGCGCCCAGATTGAACGCGGCCGAGCCGCCCTGGCCAGGGCCGACGCGCTGGGCCGCGGCCGGGGCAGCTACGCCCTGCAGGCGGCCATCGCCGCATGCCATGCGGCCGCCCCCAGCGTCGCCGGCACCGACTGGGCGCAGATCGTGCTGCTCTACGAAGCGCTTGGCCGGGTGGCGCCGAGCCCGGTGGTGGAGCTCAACCGTGCTGTGGCAGTGTCCATGGCCACCGGCCCCGCCACCGCCCTGGCGATCGTGGACCGGCTGGCCTCGGAAGGCGCCCTGAGCGGCTCCCACCTGCTCCCGAGCGTCCGCGGCGAGCTGCTGGCCCGGCTCGGCCGGGCGGACGAGGCCCGCTCCGAGTTCGCCGCCGCCGCCGCGCTGGCGAAGAATGATCGCGAACGGGAGGTCCTCGAACGCCGGGCCGTCACCGGCTGACCCGGTCCGGCCACGCCACTCAGCCGGCGAGCGTGTGGACGCTGCCCGTGAAGTGCAGCCGGTGGCTGCGCTCCCCCCAGCCGGTGAACTCGGAAGCTTCCCAGGACCCGTCGCGTTCCGTGTCATGGATCCTGACGGCCACGGTGGCGGGCAGGAAGACCGGAGCGGCAAAGTCGATGCGCCAGCTGAAGGGTTCGCTGGCCGTGGCTTCCACGCTGGTCAGGACTCGTGAGGCCAGGTACATCCCGTGGGCGATGGACCGCTTGAGCCCCAGCATCTTCGCGGACACCGCGCTCAGGTGGATCGGGTTGAAGTCGCCGGACACCCCGGCGTACTCGCGCCCGGCCTCCGGCCCGAGCCGCCAGCGGGCCGTCGGCTGCGGCGGCGTGAAATCGGCGCGCTCCGGGCGGGCTGCCTTGTCCAGGCCGGGCAAGTAGACCGCCTTGGCCAGGTAGTCCGAGACACCTTCCCACACGGCCTCGCCGTCGGCCTCGATCCGGGTGTGCAGTTCGACCTGCGTGCCCGCGTGGTGGCCGCGGAGGCCCTCGGCCCAGGCCGTGACGGCCAGGGGCTCGGTGAAGTGGACCGGCCGCAAGTGCCGCACCCGATTGGCCAGATGGACCATGCCGAGCAGCGGCAGCGGAAAGTCCGGCCGCGTCATCACGCTCATCGCCACGGGGAACGCGACCGAGTGCAGGAACACGGAGGGCAGGGTGTCCCGCACGGTGCCGTGGACCAACTGCTGGAATCCGCTGATCCGCTCGGGGGTGATCTGAACTCCGTGCAGGGTATGCCGCGCCGCCGGGACCTGCTCGGCGTGCTGTCCCACGCCCAGCTTGTGCCGCGCGGCCGTCGACGCCGCCGTCAGGTAGAGGCGCGAGAGCGTGGGCATCTCCCCCAGGATGACTTCGTTCATGCGCCGACCATGCTTTGCCCGCAGACCCGCAGGGTTTGGCCGTTGATGCCGCCCGCAGCATCGCTGGCCAAGAAGGAGACGGCCTCGGCGACATCGCGTGGCTGTCCGCCCTGTTGCAGCGAGGAGAGCCGGCGTGCCACTTCCCGGGTCAGGAACGGCATCCGGGCGGTCATGTCCGTCTCGATGAAGCCCGGTGCCACGGCGTTGATGCTGCCGCCGGCCTCGGCGAACCCGGCAGCCGAGGCCCGGACCATGCCGATGATTCCCGCCTTCGACGCGGCGTAATTGGTTTGCCCGCGGTTGCCCGCAATGCCGCTGGTTGAGGCCAGCGAAACCACGCGCGGCCGCCCGCGGAACGCGCCCGAGGCCAGGAGCTGCCCGTTCATCGTCAGCTGCGACGTGAGGTTGACGGCGATCACGGAGTCCCATTTGGCCTGGTCCATGTTGGCCAACAGTTTGTCGCGGGTGATGCCGGCGTTGTGGACCACGATGTCCAGCCCGTGGTGCCGCTCCACGGCATGGGCGGCGATCTTCGCGCCGGCATCGGCCGCGGTGATGTCCAACTGCAGGGCCGTGCCGCCCACCCGGTTCGCGACCTGCGCCAGCTGTTCCCCCGCCGCGGGGACATCGACGACGACGAGTTGTGCGCCGTCGCGGTGCAGGGTCTCGGCGATGGCAGCGCCGATGCCGCGCGCGGCGCCGGTGACGACGGCGACCTTGCCGGCGAGCGGACGGTCCGGATCCGCGGGGAGCGATCCGTCGTCGGAGCCGACCAGCAGGAACTGCCCGCTGACGTAGGCGCTCCGGGCCGAGAGCAGGAAGCGCAGGGGTCCCAGGACGGCAGGTGCTCCGGCGTCCACGCCTTCGCCGAGCAGGATGCCGTTGGCGGTGGCACCGCCGCGCAGCTCGTGGGCCAGTGAGCGCAGCGACCCGTCCACCGCCTGGCGCGCGGCGGCCTGGGCGGGCCGGGCGGCACCGTCGGCGGGCCGGGATACGGTGATCACGCGGCCGCCGGGGGCCAGGTCCCTGAGGCTGGCGCCGGCGCTGAGCATGGGCTCCGACAGGTCCTCGGGCGCTTCCAGCTCGTCGAGCACCAGCACGATGCCGCCGAGGCGTTCCTTTGGTGCCGCATGCCGGCGAACGTCGAGGTCCCACCCGAGCATTTCCTTGGCCACCGTGTCGGCGCCGGCACCCGCGCCGAGCACCAGGACAGGTCCGGGCAGCAGCGGTGCGCCGGGCCGGTAGCGCCGCAGCACGGCGGGCTGCGGCAGCCCCAGCTTCTTGGCCAGGCTCTTCACCGGTCCGGCGTTGACCAAATCCACGTACCGGTCGGTCATCAGTTCGCCTCCAGGATGGCGACGACGCCCATGCCGCCTGCGGCGCAGACGGAAATCAGGCCGCGGGTGGTGCGGGACTCGGCGTCGGCCTTCTCGCGCAGCATCTTGGCCAGGCTGGCCACCAGGCGTCCGCCGGTGGCCGCGAAGGGATGGCCGGTGGCCAGCGAGGAGCCATTGATGTTGAGGCAGTTCCGGTCGATGGCGCCCAGGGGCTTCTCGAGGCCCAGCTTGTTGCGGCAGAACTCCTCGCTTTCCCACGCGGCCAGGTGGCACAGCACCGTCCCGGCGAAGGCCTCGTGGATCTCGAAGAAATCGAAGTCGGCGAACGTCAGGGCCTGCCGGGCCAGCAGCCGGGGCACGGCATAGGCCGGCGCCATCAGCAGTCCTTCCTTGCCGTGCACAAAATCAACGGCGGCGGCCTCGGAGTCCACCACCTCCGCCAGCACCGGCAGGTCGTTGCTCCGGGCGTACTCTTCCGAACTGAGCAGCACGGTGGAGGCCCCGTCGGTCAGCGGCGTGGAGTTGCCGGCCGTCATGGTTGCCTCGGCGCCGAGGTTCTTGCCGAACACCGGCTGCAGCTTGCCCAGCTTCTCCAAGGTGGTGTCGGCGCGCAGGTTGGAGTCCTTGGCCAGGCCCCGGTAGGGCGTCATGAGGTCATCGAAAAATCCGCGCTCATAAGCTGCCGCGAGGTTGTGGTGGCTGGCCAGGGCGAGTTCGTCCTGCGCGTCGCGGCTGATGTTCCAGGCCGCGGTGGTCAGCGCCTGGTGCTCGCCCATCGACAGCCCGGTCCGCGGCTCGGCCGTGCCCGGCGCGTTGGGTGCCAGGTCCTTGGGCCGCAATTTGGCGATGGCGGTCAGCTTCTGCTGCATGCTCTTGGCGCGGTTCAGTTCCAGGAGGACGGCCCGGAGTCCTTCGCTGACCGCGATCGGTGCGTCCGAGGCGGAGTCCACGCCGCCGGCGATCGCGGAGTCGATCTGCCCCAGTTTGATCTTGTTCGCCAAGCCCATCACGGTTTCCAAACCGGTGGCGCACGCCTGCTGCAGGTCGTACGCAGGTGTTTGCGGTGAAAGCGCCGAGCCGAGCACCGCCTCGCGGGTGAGGTTGAAGTCGCGCGAGTGTTTAAGGACAGCCCCGGCGGCCACCTCGCCGATGCGTTCGTCCTGCAGCCCGAACCGTGCCACCAGCCCGTCCAGGGCCGCGGTGAGCATGTCCTGGTTGCTGGCCTGGGTGTAGGCTCCGTTCGCGCGGGCGAAGGGGATGCGGTTGCCGCCGACGACTACTGCCCTGCGCAGTCCGTTGGCGGAGCGGGTGCCGGTGGCGTCAGGTGAAGTGGCCATGTGGGCTCTCCTCGATTGGGTGCGGAGCGGAACAAACGACAGTTACCGTAACCAAGCGTACCTGATACGCTGAGTTACGTGAACACCGCCACAGGCCGCCAGGCCGCCTCGAATCCGGCGACGCCCGCGGACGGCCGCTCGGCCCGCTGGGACCGTCACCGGACGGAACGCCGCCGGGAGCTGATCCGCGCGGCGCGGCACGCGGTACACCGGCTTGGCCCCGACGCGTCCATGGAGGAGATCGCGGCGGCGGCCGGGACGTCCAAACCCGTCTTCTACCGCTACTTCGGTGACAAGGCCGGCCTGCAGCGGGCCATGGGCGAGGTGGTGATCGGCCGGATGCAGGCCCGGCTCCAGGAGGCCGCCGCCACAGCGACGACGGCCCGGGAGGGCCTGCACGCCATGGTGTCCGTCTACCTGCAAATGGCCGAATCCTCGCCGCACGTGTACGCGTTCGTCACCCGCGCCGCGCCGTCCGAGCCGCCGGCCGTTCCGCCACCCGGTCGGGACGATGCGCGGCCGGCGGCCGCACCGGAGGACGGCAGTTCCGCCGTCCTGCAGGACTTTTTCGCCAACGTCACCGCCATGATCGAGGCCCCGCTGCGCGACCACCTGGCCGCGGCAGCGGGGAATGCCGCGGAATTGGCGGCCGCATCCTACTGGCCCCGGGCCGCCATCGGCATGGTGCGTGCGGCCGGTGAATGCTGGCTGGCGGCTCCCGCCGATGAAACCAAGCCGAGCCGGGAAGTCATGACGGGCCTGCTCACCCAATGGCTGCTGGGTGGCGTCGCACCGGACAACGGAGCTCCCGCAGCGGGCTCCGGGCCACCCGGCCGTTCCCACAACACTCCGGGCATGGACTGACCGCCCGCACCCGGCCGCCCCGCCGCCTTCCCCGGCCCCACCGACACACACCTGACGACCGAAGGAACATCCGATGACGTATACGCCCGCCCTGGAAACCCCGGAACCGGTTGAAGACAACGGAGCCACCGTGGATGTGGCCGAACTCGGCCGGCTCCTGCTGGGCCGCTGGGCCGACATCCGCCAGGCGGCACGCGACCTGGCCGGCCGCCCGGAACTCCACCGCATCGGCGGGCTGACGATGGAGGAGCACCGGCAGCGGGTCTTCGGGCAGTTGAAGTACCTGGTGGACACCGGCGCCGTGCACCGTGCCTTCCCCGCACGGCTCGGCGGCGAAGACAATCACGGCGGCAACGTGGCCGGTTTCGAGGAACTCGTCACCGCCGACCCCTCGCTGCAGATCAAGGCCGGTGTGCAGTGGGGCCTGTTCGGCGCGGCGGTGCTGCACCTGGGCACCCGGGAACACCATGACCAGTGGCTGCCGGACATCATGAGCCTCAAGACGCCGGGCGCCTTCGCCATGACCGAAACCGGCCACGGATCCGACGTGGCAAGCATCGCCACCACCGCCACCTACGAACCGGCCACGCAGGAATTCGTCATCCACACACCCTTCCGGGCCGCGTGGAAGGACTACCTGGGAAACGCCGCCAACGACGGCCTGGCCGCGGTGGTGTTCGCGCATCTCATCACCCGGGGCGTCGACCACGGCGTCCACGCCTTCTATGTGCCCATCCGGGACGAACAGCACAACTTCCTGCCCGGCATCGGCGGCGAAGACGACGGTTACAAGGGCGGGCTCAACGGCATCGACAACGGCCGCCTGCACTTCGACCATGTCCGCATCCCGCGCACTAACCTGTTGAACAGGTACGGCGACGTGGCCGAGGACGGCACCTACACCTCCCCCATCGCCAGCCCGGGCCGCCGCTTCTTCACCATGCTGGGAACCCTGGTGCAGGGCCGCGTTTCGCTCGACGGCGCCGCGGTGGCCGCCAGCAAGGTAGCCCTGGCCATCGCGGTGCGCTACGGCACCGAGCGCCGGCAGTTCAATGCGTCCTCGGACACCTCCGAAGAGGTCTTGCTGGACTACCAGCGCCACCAGCGGCGCCTGCTGCCGCGGCTGGCCACCACCTACGCGGCGTCCTTCGCGCACGAACAACTGCTGGAGAAGTTCGACGACGTGTTCTCCGGCGCCCACGACACCGACGAGGACCGGCAGGACCTGGAAACCCTGGCCGCCGCCCTGAAGTCGCTCAGCACGTGGCACGCGCTGGACACCCTGCAGGAATGCCGGGAGGCCACCGGCGGGGCAGGGTTCCTGGCCGAAAACCGCTTCGCGGCGCTGCGCGCCGACCTGGACATCTACGCCACCTTCGAGGGCGACAACACGGTGCTGCTGCAGCTGGTCGCCAAGCGGCTGCTCGCGGACTACGCCAAGGAGTTCCGCCACGCAGACTTCGGCGTGATGGCCCGGTGGGTTGCCCACCAGGCGGCCGACGCCACCTTCCACCGCACCGGCCTGCGCCAGGTGGCCCAGACGTTCGCAGACAGCGGCTCGGAGCGCAAGAGCGCCAACTACCTGAAGGATCCGGAGTCGCAGCGCCAGCTGCTCACCGACCGGGTCTCCACCATGGTCGCCGGCATTGGCGGCGCGCTCCGCAATGCCACGAGGCTGCCCCAGGCGGAGGCCGCGGCACTGTTCAACGAACACCAGCATGAGCTGATCGAGGCCGCCCGCGCACACGCGGAACTGCTGCAGTGGGAGGCCTTTACCGCCGCACTCGGGCAGATCGACGACGACGGTACCCGCCAGGTGCTGACCTGGTTGCGGGACCTGTTCGGCCTGTCGCTGGTGGAGAAAAACCTGGGCTGGTACCTCATGCACGGGCGGCTCTCCGCCCAGCGCGCCCGCATCCTCGGGGGGTACATCAACCGTCTGCTGTCCAGGCTGCGTCCGCACGCCCTCGACCTCGTGGACGCCTTTGGCTATGGGCCTGAGCATCTGCGCGCGAAGATTGCCACCGGCGCAGAGCAGGAACGCCAGGACGAAGCCATGGCCTATGCCCGCTCGCGGCGGGCCAGCGGCGACGCCCCAGTGGACGAGAAGGTGCTCGTCGCCCGCCGGAAGGCCGCCGAAAAGCTCGCCGCGCGACGCCAGAAGGCGCCGGCAAGCAGCTAGGCGAACGACGGCGGGGCCCAGGCCGGAGGCGATCCGTTTCGCCACGGCGGGCACACCGCCGTCGTCAGCGGGTATCCCCCCCGGGCGACACGGCCCACCCGTGACGGCCGCCGCCGTCGTCAGCGGGTTAAGCCCGGGCGACACGGCCCACCCGTGGCGGCCGCCGCCGTCGTCAGCCCAGTTGGAGCGGCTAAGATTTTCTGGGCCCGCTTTTCCCTTCCGCGGGCGGAAAGCACAGCATGTCCTTCACCCAGAACGCCCTTGCCCGCTGGCAGGAGCTGCAGGCCTTGTCCGCGACGCCGGGCCTCAAGCTCGCCGCCGCCAGCCCGTGGGTGCCCGCGCTGTTCCGGACCGCTTTCACGCGCTCCCGGCCGCAGCTGCCGCTGGAGGAGTTCCACCGCAACACCGACGCCATCCTGGCCGAGCTGCGGCGCGCCGGGGTGCCGCTGCGGGAGGATTGGTCCGCCCGCCAGTACGCCGACGACTGGGTGGCCCGCAGGTTCCTCTCCCGCTTGCGCGAGGGCGGGCGGTTCGTTTACGAGCCCACCGAAGCGACAGTGCGCTTCCTGGAGTATCTGGACGGCTTGACCGGAGCTTCCTCCTCCCTGAACAGCTCCCGCCTGGCCACGCTGCTCACCCGGGTCGAGGCCCTGGCCCATGAGACCGATCCCGACCCCGAGGCGCGCATTGCCGTGCTCCGGGCCGAAATCGCCGAACGGCAGGAAAAGATCCGCGCGCTGGAAGCAGGCGACGCGCCGGCGGCGGTGCCCGCAGCCGCGGCGGCGGAGGCGGCACGCGACATCCTGGCGCTGGCGGCCGGGTTGCCGGCCGACTTCAAGCGGATGCGCGACGGCTTGGAGCGCATGCTGCACACGCTGCGCGCCGAAATCGTCGAGTCGAATGCCACCAAGGGCATCACCATGGGCGAGGTGCTCGACGCCGACAAACGGCTGCGCGGCACCAGCGAAGGCCGGACGTACGAGAGCTTCACGGCGTTCCTGAACGACGAGGACCAGCAGCAGCGTTTCCGCCAGGCGATCGCCGACGTGCTCGAGCGGGACTTCGCCGACGGCCTGGAGCCGGAGGACCGGAGGGCCCTGCAGCAGCTCATGCCCCAGTTGCGGGCGCAGGCGGCCGAGATCCACCGCATCTACGGGCGGCTCTCGGAGAGCATGCACACCTTCGTGCAGTCGGACGACTACCGCGAATCGGTCCAGCTGCGCCAGGCGATCCGGGCTGCCGAGGCGGCGATCTTCAAGTCGCGGCACAGCCTGCCGGGCCGGCGTGCGGTGGTACCGGCGCCGCAGTTGTACGGCTCCGGCTTCGAATCGGTGAGCATGATCCGGCTCTACGACCCGCAGGATCACCAGGCGCCGGCGAAGTTGCCGCCGCCGCCCGAGTTCACCGAAGCGGACATCCGCCGCGCGGTACGCACGCCGCAGGCTGACGCCGAGGTGCTCTCCCGTGCGGTGCGCACCGCCGTCGAAGCACGCGGGCCGGCGCCGTTGTCGGCGGTCTACGACCAGCTGGAACCGGAACACCGGCACCTGAACAGCCTGCGCTGGCTGCTGCACCGGGCCTTGAATACCGGCGGCGTGCTCGATCCGGATGCGACCGACAGCGTGACCCTGATCCAAATCGACGGCAGCGAACGAACCGCGGTGCTGCCCGCCGTCACTTTCACGAAAGCTGCAGACTAATGAACGAGTTGACCGAGGACGAGTTGACCGGGGTTTCCGCCCATCCGTCCGCAGGGCCCGAGGACGCGGCCGCACCGGAGGAGGCGGATCCCGCCCAGGCTGCCGGGCCGGAGGAGGCGGATCCCGCCGAGGCTGTAGAGGCGACCGCCCGCAACGAGATTGTGGACGGGCCCGAACTCTTCGACGGCGATACCGGCAAGCTTCCCCTGAAGCTGCGCCAGGCCCTGGTCCGGCTGCTGCGCGGCCCCTACCTGCACGCCGGCTCCACGGACCGGGTCTACGACACCGTGGTGGAACACCGCCGCGTCCTCGCCTCCCGGCTCAGCGAGCTGTTCCTGCAACTGATCATCGACGAAGACCGCAAGGTCGCCATGCTGCGGCCGGTCCCCATGGCCGAACCGCACACCAACGCCCTGCAGCGGCAGCGGGAGATGACGCGCGAGGAGACGCTGCTGCTCCTGCGCATGCGGCTCATCCAGGATCGCCACGCCGGCACCGGGACGGAGCCGCTGATCAGCCGGGACGACGTGATCGACGTGCTGCAGGACTACGTGGACCCCGAACAGCACGACGCCAAACACGTCGAGGACCTGGCCGATGCCTCCATCCGCAAGCTGTCCAACGAGCGCCGGCTGCTGGAAGCCACCGAACTTTCGGACGTGTGGGTCATTTCCCCGGCCCTGCCGCTGGCCTTGCCCTTCGAGAACATCGGCGACATTCCGGCGGTGATCGGCTCGCTGGCCGGTACTCTCCCGCCGGCAGGCGAGGCACCGGAGACCGACCAGTTGGCTGTCGACGGCGAGGAGGCCTGACATGAGCATCGAGACGATCCTGCCCCTCGACGGGCTGCTCAATCCCGGCCAGCACCGCCTCAGCCGCGTGCAGCTGGTCAATTGGGGCACCTTCGACGGCTCCCACACCATCCGCGTGGACCGCGCCGGAACGTTGCTGACCGGCGGCTCCGGGGTGGGCAAGTCCACCATCTTCGACGGCATGCTGCAGGTGCTGGACGCGCGGCCGAAGATGAACGAGGCCGCCCAAACCAGCGCCGGCAGCGCCGCCGAGGAACGGCGCACCGCGTTCAGCTACATGCGCGGACGGCTGGGCGCCACCCCGGCGGACGGCGACGGTTCCCGGAACGCCACGTTCTACCAGCGTCCCGGTGCCACCTGGTCGGCGGTCTGCCTGACCTTCGACAACGCCCTGGGGCAGACCACCAGCCTGTCCGTGCTGCTGGACCTGCCGGCCAACGGGACCGAACACAATGTGGGCCGTTTCTATGTGCTGCATAACAAGGCCCTGGACATTCCCGCCCTGGAGGCCCGCATGCTGGGCCGGTTCAGCAAGACCTCGCTGGAGGCCCTGTTGCCGGGCAGCCAGGTCTTCGATTCGCACAAGGCTTTTGCCGAGCGATTCCGGCAAGCGCTGGGCATCGACCAGGAAAAGGCCTTCGGCCTGCTGCGGACGCTGCAGACGGGCAGGGGCCTGGGCGGCACCGTGAACGACTTCTTCCGCAACCATGTGCTGGACACGCCCCGGACGCTGGCCGCCGCGGAGGAGGCCGTGGAAGACTTCAGCCACCTCAGCAGCATCAGGCGGCAGCTGGAACGCGCCCGGCAGCAGCGGGACCTGCTGGCCCCCGTGCCCCGACTGCATCGGGAGCTGCAGCAGGCGCAGGCCGGGCTGGAGCGCAACCAGGTGTTGGCGGACGAGGCCCTGCCGCTCTACCGGCGACGTTTGGCGCTGGACTGCCATGGCCGGCAGATCGACCGGCTGGAAGCGGAAGCAACGGCGGCGACGGCCGCGCTGGCAACCGCCGAAGCGGCACGCGACGGGCTCCGGGAGAAGGCGGCGTCGCTCAGGGCGCGCTACGGCAGCGAAGGAGGCTCCGCCGTCGCCACCCTGGAACGGGAGCTGGCGGCGGCCCAGGCCGAGCTGCGGGCCCGCCAGTCCGTCGAAGATGCCCTCCGGGGCGAGCTGGCGGCTGCCGGGATTGAAGCAGATTTCAGTCCCGCCGGCCTCGCTGCCGCGCGCAGCCGTGCCGCCGTGCTGGCCAAGGACCTGGCCAAGGAGGCCGAGTCGGCCCGCGAACGGAGCAACGATGCCCAGGGCGAGGCTTGGACCCTCAAGGGCCGGATCCGTGCGCTGGAGGAAGAAATCGAGTCCTTCCGGCGCCGCACCAGCAACATCCGTCCCGACAGCCTGGAGCGCCGCCGGCAGATCTGTGCCGCCACCGGCATCGCGGAAGAGGAACTTCCGTTCGCCGGCGAGCTGATCGACATGGCCGCCGCCGAGGCCCGCTGGCGCCCGGCCGCCGAACGCGCACTGCGGTCGCTGGCCGCCGCAATGCTGGTCCCGGGCGACCGGATGAAGGCCGTCACGCGCTACCTGAACGAGCACAATATCTGTGGCTTCCTGCGGATCATCGACGTCAGCGCCCCGCTGGACGGAAAGGCCGACGCCGGCGACGATGACCTGGTCACCAAACTGGTCACCAAGGACACCGCCATGGGGCACTGGGTCCGGCGCAAGATCACGGCGCACTACGACTACGTCTGCGTCGACGACCCGGACGAACTGGCACACGTCGCCCGCGGCGTCACCCTGGGCGGCGCGGTAAAGCGCAGCAGCAGCACCACGGAAAAGGACGACCGGCACACCGGGGCGTCCGATTATTTGCTCGGCTTCGACAACCAGGACAAGATTGCCGCCCTCGCCGCGCGGTTGTTGGAACTGCGCGAGACGTACGGCACTGCGGATGCCGAATCCGCCGAACGCGCCCGCGAGCAGCAGGATCTGGGCCGCCGGCTGGCCGCAGCCAAGGCCGTGGCGGCCGACACCCGCGACTGGGAGGAGGTTTCCGCCGAAGCACACGCCGCCGCCGTGGAAGCGGCGGCGGAACGCCTGGAGCAGGCCCGGGATGCCAACGCGGACTTGGAGCAGCTGCGGTTCGAGCTGGAAACGGCGGAACTGGACCTCACGGCCGCCACGGAGAAGATCGGTGTGCTCAAGGGCGACGCCGCCCGGTTGACCGTCGAACTGGACGCCGCGCGCAGTCGCCGGGACACCCTGGCCGCCACCGGTGAGGCCGCCGGGCAACTGACGGACGAACTGGCCTCCGAGCTGGATGCCCTCTTTGCCCCCCACGGGGAGATCACCGACCTGGCCTTCCTGAGGGACGTCTGCACCCGGATCGAGCGCGCGCTGCTGGAATCCCGCGGCCTGCTGGAGCGGACCAGGCTGGAGGCCGGCAACCAGCTGGTGAAGATCTTCGAGTCCTACGGCAGGCAGTGGGGCTCAGACCGCGGCACGTCGCTGGAGGCCGCCGCCGACTACGAGGCGCGCTACCACGACATCGTGGGCGAAGGGCTGCCGCAGCGGGAGGCGGAATTCCGCGAGTACTTCAACAACCGCACCTACGAACGCTTCAGCGACCTGCTCCAGTTGCTGGACGAAGAACGCCGCAGCATTGCGTCCCGCCTGCAGCCGCTGAACCAAATCCTGCGGCGCGTGAAGTACCACGAGGACAGCCACCTGCAGATTGAGATCGCCAACGCGGTGCCGGACGCGTCGCACAAGTTCCGCACCGACCTGAAGAACGCGCTGCCGGTCATGGGCAGGCGGCAGACCGCCGAGGACATGGACGCCCGCTACCTCGCCCTGGAGCGGATTGTGGAGAGGCTGGCCTCCGAGGACGAGCGCCGCTGGCGCGCCGAGGTCCTGGACGTGCGGTCGCACGTGGACATCACCTGCACCAATCTCCTGGCGGACGGCCGCGCCTACACCAACCTGCAGGCCAGCCTGATGTCCGGCGGCGAGGGCCAGCGCTTCACCGCGTTCATCATGGCGTCGGCGCTGGCCTACCAACTGGGCATCGCCGGGCAGGGCTTCAGCACCTTCGGCACGGTGATGATGGACGAGGCCTTCGTGAAATCATCGCTGGCGTTCGCCGAGGCCAGCATCAACGCGCTGCACGAATTCGGTTTCCAGCTGCTGTTGGCCGCCCCCGAGGACAAGGTGGACCTGGCCCGCTTCCTCGGTTCGGTCACCGAAGTCCTGCGCGATGAATCCGCCAACCGGTCGGGCATTCTGGAACGAGGCCACTCCCTGGCGCGGCCGGTGGACATCGTGTTGCGCTGATGGGTTGTCCCCGGCCGCCCTCGATGAACGCCTTCCGTCTGGCCTCCATCAACGCACTCCCCCGGGCGGGCGGGCGTCGCGCCGCCGTATACTTTTGAGCATGCCGATCACGCACCTCAACCGTGGCCTCTACGTCCAGCAGTCCGCCGTCGAGCAATGCGGAGGCGATCTGTGAGCGGCGGTCTCGTCGCCCTGCTCGACGACGTCGCAGCCTTGGCCCGCATCGCGGCCGCCTCGGTGGACGACGTCGCGGCTGGCGCCGCCAAGGCCGGGGCCAAGGCCGCCGGCGTGGTGATCGACGACGCCGCCGTCACCCCGCAGTATGTGTCCGGGGCGGACCCGTCCCGCGAACTGCCGATGATCAAGCGCATCTTCTGGGGCTCGCTCCGGAACAAGCTGCTGATCATCCTGCCGGCGCTGCTGCTGATCAGCGCCTTCATCCCGGGGGCGATCCCGTTCATCCTCATGCTGGGCGGCACCTACCTCTGCTACGAGGGCGCCGAGAAGGTCTGGCACAAGCTGCGCGGCCACCACGCGGCCGAAAAGGCGCCGGCGGTCGAGCGGGGTCCGGAGGCGGAGTCCAAGGTCGTCAAGGGCGCCATCACCACCGACTTCATCCTGTCCTGCGAGATCATGGTGATCTCGATGAACGAGGTGGGCGACGCCTCCCTGTGGGTCCGGGCGCTCATCCTGGTCGTCGTGGCGATTGCGATCACGGTGCTCGTGTACGGCGCCGTCGGGCTCATCGTCAAGATGGACGACATCGGCCTGCACCTGACCACCAAGGACTCCGCGGGCTCGCAGCGCTTCGGCGCGCTGCTCGTCAAGGGCATGCCCGCGGTGCTGGCCGCGATCACCTTCGTCGGCACGATCGCGATGCTCTGGGTCGGCGGCCACATCATGCTCCAAGGGGCATACGACCTCGGCTGGCACGCTCCCTATGACCTGGTCCACGTCCTCGAGGGCCCGTTCGCCGGGATCCCGGTGGCTGGCGGCTTCCTGGCCTGGCTCGTGAACACCCTATGCTCGGCCGTCCTCGGACTCGCCTGGGGCCTGGTCGTCATGGCTATCCTGCACCCGCTGCTCAAGGTGCTGCCGTTCGGCAAGAAGAAGGACGGGCACGAAGAGGGCGACGCCCGCGCCGCCACAGCAGGCCATCGGCCGCCGGGACGCGACGCCGATCCCGCCCCCTGATTCATAAGCTGCCGGGTAGCCTGTTTCCCCGCCGAATACTGGCCTTGGGCCCGCGCAGCGGCTCTTCCATAGCGGTCCCACTCTTGAGGAGTGGGACCGCTTCCGCATTCAGAGATGCTCTACCGTGAGCGGATCGCACGTGACCAAGTCAGCGTCCATCGGTCAACATCGACCGGAGTTCGTCTGCCTGGGCAGCAATGGCCCGCCGCTGGTCTCGAGTAAATCTTCTGGCCTGCACGTTCAGGACGGCGAGGCTGCGATCTTTTCCCACCCCCAAAAGTTGACCCACGCGACGGGTTGCTTCGTCTATGTCCTCTGAATCCTCAATCACCTGAAAGACCTCGTCGCGTCGATCCATTGCATCCAGCAGCGCCTCGAGGGTCATCAAGTGACCCCTCGTCTGCTCCTCCTCATTCATGCGGCGATTCTCCCACGCCGGGAAGAACTACACCCTGCGATGCGGCAAGGGCCGGATTAACAGGCCTGGGACCACTTACAGCCGCACCGTACGCTGGGCAGGCATGGAAGGCACCGCCCCCCCTACAGGCCATCACCGCCCCTTCAGGCGCACGTATGAAATGACGTGTACCTCAGGCCCGTCGTCTAAATCACGTTCACGAACGATGCGACACCGCCCTAGCTTGGGCCGCCCCTGTGTGGCCTGAGGAAAATGGCGACGTTCTACGATCGCTTAGTGTCACTCTGGGGCGAATGGGACGCAATGAGAGCTCCGGCTGCGGCTTACTGGGCAAGCATGCCCCGCTCCACGAGGAGGCGGATGTGTTCGGGTGGTTCACCGGTGAGGTAGTCCGCCGCCGCCGTGAGGAGGACCGGGTCGTTCCTCAGGTAGCCGATGCCCGCATTGCACGGTTGGCAGAGCAGCCCCCTGATGCACTTACCACAGGTCCGATCCCCCGGGCAGCAGTCGTGATCGTGGTCGAGCACCAGCACCTTGTGGATGGTCGGGGTTTTTTTGCAGAGGTGGCAGAGTCCTCCCTGGACTTCCACCAAGGCCAGAAACTGTTCATGGCTGATCCCGAAGCGCGCTTCACGGACCGACTGGGCTCCGCACTCCTTGCAGCGTCCGACGAGGCAGTCCTTGTACCCGGCTGCGGATGTGAACTCGCTCTCCAGCAGCCAGCGTTCGCAGTCGATGCACTTCTTCCTGCCGGACTCGTCGCGCACGGTGGAGTCGGACTTCGGCCGCCGCGGCTCGAGGATCGTCATTTCGCCCTTGCGGCGGTACTGGGAAGCGTGCGAATCACAACAGACAATCGGCACCCTTTGCTTGGCGGGCCGCCCGCACTTTCCGTCCACGATGCCGGGCGCCTGGCAGGTAAGCCCGACCATGGTGGAGCCGCCCCGGGCTTTCTTCGAGCCGACGGGTGTGAAGGGCTTGCCCTTTGTGAACTCCCGATAATGCCACGTGCAGTAAAGCCCTCCCTCCCCTGAGCGTTGGTAGGCCGCTTCGGCGCAGTCCTCGACCGTACACACTGGCCAGGTGATGGCGGCAGCCACGGTGGCCTTGACGACCTGTTCCGCGAGAGCACGGATGTGTTCGGGTCGTTCGCCCGTCAGGTAGGTCGCCGCCGCCACTAGGAGGACTGGGTCGTTCCGCAGGTAGCCGATGCCGGCGTTGCAGGGCTGGCAGAGCAACCCCCGAATGCACCTACCGCAGGTCCGGTCCCCCGGGCAGCAGTCGTGGTCGTGATCCACAACCAGCACCCTGTGAATGGTCGGTGGCTTTTTGCAGAGGTGGCAGACGCCGGTCTGGGCTTCCACGAGGGCAAGAAACGTCTCCTGGTTGATTCCAAAGCGAGATTGACGGCTCCGTTGGGCTCCGCACTCTTTGCAGTTCCCGACCCGACCGTCCCGGGTGTTCTTGGTGGGTGTGAACTCGCTCTCGGGCAGCCATAGTCCACAATCGATGCATTGCTTCCGTTCGAACTCGTCGCGCACCGTGCTGTCCGACCTAGGTGGCCGCGGCGCCAGGATCGTCATTTCGCCCTTATGGCGGTACTGGGCACCGTGCGCGCTGCAGCAGATAATTGGGACCCGTTGCCCGGCGGGACGCCCGCACTTTCCGTTTACCAAACCCGGTCCTTGGCAGGTCAACCCGGCGAGCACCGATCCACCTCGGGCGGACCGTGTGCCGGGTGGGGTGAACGGCTTGCCGCGCTGGTACTCCTGGTAATGCAAGGCGCAGTACAGGCCCGAGTCGCCTGAGCGGCTGCATGCTTTGCATTCGCAGCCGTTGACGGTGCAGACTGGCCAATTTTCGAGGATGGCCTTGAGCGCTTCTTCCATGTGCGCATACTAGCGACCGGCTCTGTCGCTTTGGGCGGACAGGCCGATCAGCCACATCGGGCGCCCTCTGGACGTAATCCGGCCCAAGGCGTAAGGCATCGTCTGACCACCGCCAAAACGGCCCGGAACCTCACATCAGCTTGGTCTGTCTCCGACGGCAGCCAGGGCTGCGGTCTGCTTCGGAGCAAGGATGCCGCGGCGGCAGGCGGTGCGCTGGCGGATGAGCCAGGCGGCCAGCGCCCGTTCGGTCGCGTCCGCCGCTGGTTCCAGATGCGGGCCGGAGCCCGGAAAGTCCGTACCCTGCCTGTCTCGGGGTTGAGGGTGCGTCGCTACGTCCTACAAAGGTGCCAGTTGCGGTATTAATAACCACATCGGCACCACGTACAAGAAATCGTGCCTTATCAATCCGATTACCACCGATGGGCTTGAATCAATCCGCAGTGCACCGGCGACGCCTTGGACCGTCAGCGATTTGTGATTACTTGGTGTCGCCAAATAAGGCGTTGGGTTGCCATGTATCAGGCCATGGAAGTCATATCCCCCCCCCATCCTGACCGATCGTCTCCCCACACGTCTTGGCGAGGATCTCGTCTGCTAGCGTGACGTACCCCTTTTTTCCCGTCGAGATATAGGATGTCGGATATCTGGTTGAACGATTGTCTCGCCGTGCAGAGGGCACTTTCTGGGGGTTCATGTGCGTTTTAGGTTGGCTGTCCCCGCGGCGTTGATGAGCCTAGTGCTTGGAGGATGCGGCGCCGCTGCGGAGGCCGAACCGGAGCACAAATGGTCCGGTTCGTTTCAGGTCACGCTCAACGAGGAAACCACGGCAAGCTTCCTCGACGGCTACTCTTTCCAGGTCGATCTGAGCCTGGACCAACCGATGCGTGACCACTTCAATGTCGTAGATGCGGCTGAGCTAGGTATGACCGAGCTCTCCTACAACGTGCCCAGCTTCGCTACGGTTCAAAGCACCACGGAGGGTGACCGCGAGATGCCTTTCGGAATGCTAGCGACCCTGCGTGTGCACGGCACTTTCGATGCGGGCTCTACCGTCTGTTCCACCTTTGCCTCGCCTGCATCCCCTTGCATGCTGCTGCTTAGCAGCATCGGACTTCAGGATTTCGAGGGGACGGAGGTCCTCATGCACGATTACCGCGAAAAGGTGGCGTTTGGCAAAGAGCCCCTGACCTCGCGATCTCACGGACTTATCAAGCCGGAAATAACGGTGCCTACCGAGGACGTCGACGCGCTGCTCGAGGAGATTTACGCGGTCGAGCGGTTGACTGTGACGCTGTTCGATGACGGGGCGGGCCTGGAGATAGATCCGGCCTGTCCCTTGAGGGAAGACCACGGAGCCCCGAAGTACGAGGAGTACCTCGGCATGCTGGACATTCCGTGCGGCGCATCGCAAACCGACTGACACCTTCTGCTGGGCTGGGCAGGAACGGCTACATGGGCAGGTAGAGTCTGCGGCATGGGAAACATGAGACCGGCGCCGGTGATCAATGAAGCTGTTGTGAATCGCTTTCGTCGCGATGCGGAACCCGCGAGGCCTACGCCGCTTGTACCGGAACCCGGGATGGAACCGCCGCTTCCTTCGTACCCACGCTCCGAAAAGCCCCTTCGCCAGCAGAGCCTCGAAACTGTCGAAAAGTGGCCAAAACTGGACGTAATCGGGTCGGTGCTAAGTCCGGAGCTGCGGCATGCAAGGATCTCGGAGACTTTCACCGTGGGCGATCAGTTCTTGGTTTTCACCGGACGTGGGAAGGCTACCGACGGAACTCCGTTCAATCACGTGGAAGTCAGGGCCGCCAGCGGTGAAATCCTGCGCAAGGTCGAGTTGCCCTACCAGGGCTACCTGAACTCTCTCGCAGCCGACTGCGTCATCGCGCACCAAGACGAAATTGCACGAGTCTACTCACCTGATGCCACCCTCGAAGGCGCCTTCTCATTCAAGGATTTGCCCGAAATTGGCGTCGCCAAGAGTCTTCACGATCAGTTTTATCGAGATCAGGATCTTCCCTTTTCAATGCCGCGAAAGGATGTCCGTCCCCGTTGTGTGACCGCAAGCCTTACACGCCGTTTACTTGCCGTCACCATGGTGGACCACGTGTTCGTTTACGACTTTGACGGGAACGTCTTAATGGCCGCCAGCCTCCCTCGGACTCCGTCACGTGAGGACTGGGTTTACTTCGTGCGGTTCAGCCGGAACGGAAGCTCGCTGTACGTCGGTGGCTACTCGGGCTTGGTCGTAAGAGTGGATCTCCAAGGAGTTGTTCAGGACACATGGCGGCTTGGACAGGCCCCGTGGAGGGCAGTCGAATGCGAGGGCGGACTATCAGGTATCACTTCTGCCCACAGTGCGTTCCGCTTGGAGTCGGGCGGTGTGATTCACCTTGAGCCGCCTGCCACGCTCCCCGTCGGGGAGATGATCGGTAGCTTCATGGTCTCGACTGAACGCAAGGAAATTGCGGTCTTCGATCTTGGCTCACTATCCGGGTTCCGCGTGACACTCCCCCAGCCGCGAACAGCCTGTTACTCGGAGAATGGCCGACTAGTATTCGAGACGGCTACTAAGAAGTTCATTTTAAAGGACTAGGTACCAACTGCTGTTGCCAACGACTTAGCGGCCGTAGGAGTCTAGGAATGACTCGGTCTCCCGCTCGCCTAGAGTTCGAAAACAGCATTCGGGTCTTCCATGGCGCGCCTCAGCTCTCCAAGGTTGCCGATGCCAGCGAGGGGTGAAGTCTGCGCAACTTCGACAATGCCTCCGACAATGGTCTGCATTGCCGCGACGTCGCGAGACTCGAGCGCCAAGTCCAGGCTTTCGAACAGCGACTTGTTTGTCTCGCGGCGCTCTTCAAAGATCCGGTCGAAGTACTCCCGCAAAGTCTCCTTATAGGCCTGAATCCGCTGGACCTCAGTCTCGCGATATGTCCTGAGCTTCTCTCGTTTGGTGCTTTCGGACTGGTGGACCTGGACCATCTCGCGCACACCGTCCACTAGATGGATGAGTGCGCCCAGCGCATCGGTTTGGGTGGACTATGTGAAGCCTCAACCACGTTCCCCGAGAGAGTCTCCCCCTTTAGGACGTTCTTCTGATCAGGCATCCGCCGTCTCCGTATCTGCATCTCGGTACTTGAAGGTGAGCTGTTCGGTGTTCGCGTCCAAGGTGCCGTGCTTGTCAACGATCGGTGCTGCTACTACATCCCCCACCGAGGTGACGAGCACCAAAGCCGTCTGGAGCCGCTCCTCGTGAGAGTTCATATTAAAGGGCTCGGATTCGAGCAGGTCGAGAGCTTTCGCTGTCCGAGACACCAGCATGGTCAGGACGTCGCTCAGCTCGCGTGCCCGTTTTCGCACCCCACGGAGGACTTCATCACGTTCATCCAGTCGCGCAACCTCAGATTCCACTTCCGCACAGTGCGCGTCCGCCGCGTTCTGGGCCTTTACTCCCTAACCTTTAACTGCGAGGCCGGCGAACAAGAGACCGGAGCCCGCAGCTGCGACATTGATAGCAGGTCTGCCCAGCTTTCCGCCCCAACCACCGGAAGCTTCGCTTCCGCCGCCGAAAAATGCGAGCATCGCTTTCTCCTGAACCGCCCCATTGAGGGCGACCAGCGGGGTCCCTGTGCTGGCTTTGGCCCAACGTTTCGCTGCCGCGGGAAGGGCTGCGCGGGTCGTGCGACTTGCGGCTAATGAACCGAAGAGGCCAAAGGCCCAGCCGGCGACGTCCGAGTTGAGCTTAGCCATTTCCACTACCGGCTTCGTTGGACCGTCGACTCCGTCTAGGATGAAGCACGCTTTCACCCGGACCTGCTTGTCCTGACGCTCAAGGAAGGCCCGCATCCGGAGGATGACATCCCGAAAGCCGATCCTGCGACCGGCGTCCTGATTCGCTCCGTTGACGATGCCGCCGGAGCCATAGCAGAGAGTGTTCGCGGCGTCTGCAATCAAATTTCAAGGCGCACCTAGGTTCTTGGCTTCCGCGCGATCTCCGCGGCCGTACATCAGGTCACAGCGAAGTGCCCTACCGACTCTCAGCAGGCATCGGAGGAGACCACACGATTGACGACTTCATCGAAGGCTTCGGAAGACAGACAGAAATGGACCGCGGTCATCACATGCATGAGCAATGGGCCGGAGGATGTGCCGGGCGCCGCTAGAGGTTAGCCAGTCAGGAACGCTTGCGTGAAAACCGAAGGAGCCTTGCCTCACGTTCGCGTCGCTCGCGGCGAATCTCCTTCACCGTCTCTTCGAACGGTTGCTTGAGTTCAGCCTCACGCGCTTTTCGTCGAGCCTCCACTATCTCGGGAGCGAGACTTATCGGTCTAAACTCAACGGTCGCTCTGGCTGCCATCCTCTTCACCTCCATCGTTCTCTAATTGTATCGCCACAGAGCCTTTGTCAAGCTCTCGTGCCGACGCGCGCCGCCCGCGTTCCGCCGCTGCACAGAATGAAGCGAGCACATCTGCGACAAATCGGAGATTTACTTCATCAGACTGGTCGAAGCTCCCAGGGGCGGTCGAATCCAGCGAGAGGATCCCATACAGCTCGCTATCCTGTGACACAGACGCTGCGGTGAATGAAGCATAGTCGCGCCCCACAACCTCGTTCTCACGATAAGTTTCACTCACCCCGTTGAGAAGCTCGATCATCGCCGCGAAGCGCTCGGATCCATCCCTGTGTACGCTTGGCTCGTCGGCCCTGCCCTCCGATACAAACGGTACGAGTTGAGACGCTCCGTTGACCGCTGTAAGCGTGTAGAAGACGGCACGGACACCTTCCACGGCAGGATATATCGATCCTGCCAGCCCTCTGACCGCTTCACTGATCGCTTGGTCTCGAACCAGTTCGCGCTCTTTCCTGCCCTTTGTGTTTGTTGCAGGAATTCTTGAGACGAGGGACGCGACAAGCCTCAAGCAGGTACGCTCGCGGGCGTCTATCACGTCCTGGTTCCGCTGAATATGCTCGCCGTAATGCTCCTTCACTCCGAGCGGCACAGCACCGATCAGGATCAAGGCTGTGCCGGACGCGACGTACAGCCAATCCAGATTGCTGCCGATGTGGGTCGAGATGAGAAGGCCACCGAAAACCGGAAGAACCCATGGAGCCACCGCCATGTAGAAGTACCGTCTCGCAACCCAGCCGACGACGGACCAGTACACTCGTTTCACCAAACCTCGATCCTTGGGATCAGTTTTCGCCAGACTCCACCAGAGTTTGCCTCCGCAAACGATGCTAGCTCTTCGAGGCACCCTCCTCGCTTGGGACACGGCTAGGCGTCTGCGCCGGCATGTCTGAGCATGTATCCGCGGCCCTTGCGGGTGTCGTGAATGCCGCGCCCCGCGCCGCTGGTGGCAGATCAGGATCAGGCTGCAGTAGCCGAGAATCCTGCCTCTCGCAGGAGCCAAGCAGCTGCGTTCGCCGCTGCACGCTCATCGTGCCCCTGGTACAGCAGACGCGCCTCGGCCTCCGAACGGACCGCCTCCATCGTCCCTGCCGTCATCCCCCACCCGGCCAGCTTCGAACGCAGTCCGGCCAGCCACGCACGCTGTTCGCTCACGGGCACGGTTACAGCCGGGAAATCGGTGCGAGAGGCGCGCGGACCGTCAAGCGCCATGCCCGCCTTGATCCGCCGCTGCCGGGCCAGAGGACCATCCTCAATCTCCACCTTTGAGAGCACCCAGAAAGCTACTGCTGCGGCCGCTCCCCTACCGGCCACCATTTTCTCAGCCCGGCGGGTCAGTTCGCGCTCCAGAGTGGCGTCCACTGCTGCCGGGTAAAAGCGACCAGCAAACGCTGCGGTTGCAGCAGCAATCCAAGACTCGGTGCCGCCCCCATCACCGCCCTTGGATACCGTTATCCCCTGCAGCACGTGGTCCACAATTTCCTTGGCTTCCATCTTCTTGGCGCGGTGCGTGTTGAACCGCTCGTTGAATTCGTCGGCTTGTTCGCGCCAAGCCTTCTCAGCTGCAGCGCGGGCCTCGGTGCAACCATGCTCGGCGGCGTACGCATCCAGTGCCGTCATCAGTTCCGTGGGGTCCCCTTCCGCGGTAATGCCGGCCGCGGCCAGGACCTTCCGATCGGAGGCAGCATTCCGCTTCGAGACCGCTAAGACGGCGACCGGATCAACGCCGGCAGCATCGGCGACCGCCACCAGCCAAGCCCGGTGACCGAGGCCGTCCGCATACCCCCATGCCGGGTGGGCCACGGAAGCGAGGATGGCGCCGGGCAGGGATTCTGCGCCCTCCTCCCCCGCCAGCCGTTGAGTTGCTTCCCGTTGGTCCTTGGCGGTGGCTTTCTGCTCTGCGGTGAGCCGGCGCGCAGCCCGGAATCGGCGTGGCACCGACTTCCGCGCCGTCGGCAATTCATGGAGCCAGCCCATCTCGACGACCTGATTCAGAGCCCGCTTCGCTGTCGCTGTGGACCACCCGGTCAGCAGGGCCACGCGGGGGTAGCTCAGCTGCGCCGTCTCCCAGCCTTTCTCCTCCACTGAGCCAAGCAACTCAGTTGCCGCGACGGCGAGCATGACCCTGGCTCGCAGTTGGTGCGCCGGACTCATCCGCGCCTGGTTCAGAACCCGCCTGATCCGGTATCGAGTCTTTTGGAGCGTTATCCAGAATTTTGGATAACCGTTGAACGCACTCACAAGGCAAGGGAGCAGCTTTTCAGGCTTATTAGGGTTTATCGCCTTATTTAACTGCCGCAGCATCCTTCACCACGCGATGCCCTCGGTCTTCCGAAATATCTGCAGCACCATTTCCGGGTCCTCTCGCAGCCAGCCAGCCGGCACGTACCGCCCATCGGGGAGATACGTCGTGGGAGCAAAGAGCCACTGCGTCAAGTCGTTCTCGCCGTAACCACGCTCCTTGGCCACCGCGAGCAGCTCCGAAATAACCGGCAGCACTTGGCCGCCGGTGAACTGGAGGGCAGGGTAGAAAACCTCCTCGCCGGGCAGTTCGATCCCGATCAACTTTCCCTGCGCGCGGAGCTCCGCCGCGGATTGGCCAAGCAGCTCGGTGGCCTCGGCTTCGCTATACGGCCGACAACTCTGCCTCAGACGGCGAAAGAACCGAGCAGTGTTGAAGAGCCCTTGCGCATGCTGGCGCGATATCTTCTTCCATCCGGGGCAGAGCTCCTCCACAACAACGGGGACCAGGTCCGCCGCCTCCCGGCAGGCCGCAACGGTGACTGTCACAGTGCGGGCATCATCATCGTGGTCGACACGCACTGTGAGGCCCGGTGAGTCAAGTCGTCCGTCAGTTCCGCCACTTGGGCGGTGATGTCTGCACTGACCGGCAACCGATAGTGGTGGAGTTCCAAGGCGGGTTTCATCATCCCAAGCTAGCGGCCTGCAGTGACGGGAAGGAATCTTCCTCCCGCCGCACACATGGATGCCCATGGAAGAAAAGTTTGCTCGTGAACTTGTCAACGCCCAAGCACCTGAGTGCGATGCCCCTTAGGGCGAGCCGTTTGGAAAGGACCTCATCACAGGCCGCAGAAGCGCTTTGTCATGCACATCTGAGAGGTCTGGAACGCAATTCAGAATCCCCAACCTTGCGAAGTCGCGCTCGGTTTGAACCCCTACAGCCCCGACGATCCCCTCGCCAGAGATGCGGTACATGTTCATTGAGTACTCGGGAGAATTCGGGATCACCTCCCCGAGGCCGCGAAACATGAACCCAACAATCAGGTCCAAGCCCGTAGAAGAGACGTCCACCAAGAACATTTCATGGTCACCAGAGGTGAAGGACACGGGCGAATCTTCGCTAACTCGACCCCGAGCAGCTTCAGACAACTTCGATCTGTCGTAGGCAACCACGTGCAGGGACAAGGACTTCATCCCCGGTCGATCCTGGATGAAGATGGCATCTCGCTGTCTCAGCCTGCCGGCCAGAGGGAGCCAACCCGGAAATGTTGTGTAAACGTGCGCGAATTGTTGCATGTGCAATTCACCCAAAGCGGGCAGCCGGGTCGACAACCTCTCGCCACCCTCTTCGGACTGCGCAGAGGTCCATCCGCTCTTGTGGTAATGGCACTTGGCAACCCCACTTTGGCCGACCTTCACCGTTGTTTCCGCGACCGGCAGGATGCCTTCATTCTGTGGCCTGAATTCAGAGAGAAACAAGCCGCTTCGCCGCTCCCACGGCGTTGACAAGATGATGCCGCCATCCGAATTGACGATGAGTCGTGCGAGCAACCGAAATTCACCGCTCTCGTATTCACGAACGGCGATCCGTATCGACCTCTTGATCTTCGGAGCAGGTTCGATGATGGCGTTCTCAACACTCAAAATCTTATCCATTCAACCGATCCTATGCTCAGTGCGGACACGACTGCGATTGCGGATTGAAAGGTTTCGAAGGCCTCATCTTCCTTGGCTTGTAACGCCGCGTGCGTACACGCTTTTCTATACGTGCGACGTCGGGTGCACTGTTCGCGTGTATCCGATCATTTGATGGGGTGAGACGTGAAGTCCCGTCCCGGCTATCCTCTCTGCCATGGGATCAGCGTGGGATCCCGGGCTGCCGGGAGTGCTGCGGCTGCCGTCGGGGAGGCTGTTGCGCGGCCGCGCGCTGCGTCTTCCGCTGCCGCCGGGTCCCGCGCCGGAATTCGCCTTGTACCTGAAGCACCGGACGCCGGCCCCCACCCTGTGGGAGCAGGGGTGGGTGCGCTGGCGCGATCTCCGGCTGCCGGAAGACCTGTCGGACGCCGAGGCGGCCTTCCGCGAAGCCTGGCTGCGCGCCGGGGACGAACGGGTGGAGGTCGCCTGCTACGGAGGCCGGGGGCGGACCGGCACAGCGCTGGCCTGCATCGCGGTTCTCGACGGCGTTCCCGCCGCCGAGGCCACCCGCTACGTACGTGAGCACTACCGCCCCGGCGCCGTCGAAACCCCGTGCCAGCGACGGTTTGTGCGCCGGTTCCCCCTACGCCAGTAGCGGGCTGCGCCTCCTACGCGAGCACGCTGCGGTAAAGACTAAGGGTCTTCTCGGCGATGGAGTCCCAGGAGAAGTGCTCCTCGGCGCGCCGGCGGCCCGCCTCGCCCTGGCGGCGGGCGGCGGCCGGGTCATCCAGCGTCTTGTTGAGTGCGGCGGCGAAATCGCGGACAAACTGTTCCTCGTCCAGCGGGGTGCCCGTCCCGTCGCTCGCCTGCTCCAACGGCACCAGCGTGCCGGTGACGCCGTCCTCGACGACCTCCGGAATGCCGCCGGTGGCGCTGGCTACCACCGGGGCACCGCAGGCCATGGCTTCAAGGTTCACGATGCCCAGCGGTTCGTAGATCGACGGGCACGCGAAGACGGTGGCATGGCTGAGCACCTGGATCAGTTCCGGCCGCGGGAGCATCCGCTCGATCACCACGACGCCGTCGCGGCTCCCGCGCAGCCCGGCCACCAGGGCATTCACCGAGGCCGCCAGTTCCGGGGTGTCGGCGGCGCCGGCACACAGCACCAGCTGTACTTCCGGCGGCAGCAACGCCGCGGCGCGCAGCAGGTACGGCACGCCCTTCTGCCGGGTAATCCGCCCCACGAAGACCACGCTGGGCCGGTCCGGGTCGATTCCCAAGGCGCGCACAGCGTCGTCGTCGTCATCCGGTTTCCATTCCTGCACGTCCACGCCGTTGTGGACCACGTGCACCCGGTCCGGATCCACATCGGGGTAGCTGCGCAGAATGTCCCTGCGCATCCCGGCGGAAACGGCCACGACGGCGGCGGCCGCCTCGTAGGCGGTGCGCTCCGCCCAGGACGAGAGCCGATAGCCCCCACCCAACTGCTCCGCCTTCCACGGTCGCAACGGTTCCAGCGAATGCGCGCTGAGCACGTGCGGCACATCGTGCAGCAGCGACCCCAAATGCCCGGCCATATTGGCATACCAGGTGTGGGAATGAATCAGGTCCGCGCCGGCGAAGCCGTCAAGCATCTCAAGGTCGACGCCGAGGGTCTGCACCGCGGCATTGGCTTTCCGCAGTCCGGCCGGGACCCCGTAGCTGCGCACCGTCGCGCCATGGAAGTCGGACGGCCGGTCGGCCCCGAAGGCATGCACGTGCAGATCCACCCTGCCGGCCAGCACCCGGCTGAGCTCGGCCACGTGAACGCCGGCTCCGCCGTAGATTTCCGGCGGGAATTCTTTTGTCACAATGTCTACACGCACGACACCTAACGTAGTGCACGCCCGGCCCTTCCTCTACTGTGTGTTGACAAGGGGGACGTGTGTCGGTCCGGCACTGGACCGCGAATGCGATGGGATGGACGATGCCACAGAAGAAGGTTTTGGCCGTTGTGCTAGCCGGCGGCGAGGGAAAGCGCCTGATGCCGCTCACAGCCGACCGGGCCAAACCGGCCGTGCCCTTTGCGGGCAGCTACCGGCTGATCGATTTCGCGTTGTCCAACCTGGTCAATTCCGGATACCGGGAGATCGTGGTGCTGACGCAGTACAAATCGCACAGCCTGGACCGGCACATTTCCGAAACCTGGCGCATGGCTGCGCAGCTGGGCAACTACGTTGCCTCGGTACCGGCGCAGCAACGGCGGGGCAAGAGCTGGTTTCTGGGCAGCGCCAATGCCATCTACCAGTCCCTGAACCTGATCCATGACGCCCGGCCGGACATCGTGGTGGTGGTCGGCGCGGACCACGTCTACCGGATGGACTTCTCCCAGATGGTGGAGGAGCACATAGCGTCCGGCGCGGCCGCCAGTGTGGCCGCGGTGCGCCAGCCGCTCGCGCTGGCCAATCAGTTTGGCGTGATCGAGTCCGAGCCCGATGCGCCCACCAAGATCCGCGCCTTCGTGGAGAAGCCCGCGACCACTCCCGGCCTGGCGGATGACCCGGACAGTTTCCTGGCGTCCATGGGAAACTACGTCTTCAACACTGACGCACTGCTGCAGGCCCTGGAAGCCGACGCCGAACGGTTGGACACCAACCACGACATGGGCGGCGACATCATCCCCTATTTCGTGGAACGCGGCGAAGCGGCCGTCTACGATTTCACCGCGAACGACATTCCCGGCTCCACCGGGGCCGACCAGCAGTACTGGCGCGACGTCGGCACGCTGGATTCCTACTACGAGGCCCACATGGACCTGATCAGCCCGCTGCCCGCCTTCAACCTCTACAACCTGCGGTGGCCGATCTATACGCGCCAGTCGGTGTCTCCCCCGGCCAAGCTGGTGCGCGGAGTCAGCGGCACCGCCGGCACGGCGCACGACTCCCTCCTGTCCCAGGGCGTGGTGGTTTCGGGAGCAGAAGTCACCGAGTCGGTGCTCTCCACCGACGTCTTCGTCGCCGAAGGCGCCCAGATCCACGGGAGCGTGCTGTTGGACAAGGTGACGGTGGGTGAGGGAGCCGTGGTCCGGAGGGCCATAGTGGACAAGAACGTCCGCATCCCGGCCGGTGCCACCATCGGCGTCGATCCGGAACTGGACCGCGCGCGGGGCTTCACTGTCACCGAGTCCGGGCTGACCGTCCTGAGCAAGGACCAGAAGGTGATCCTCGGCCCCACGGCGAGCGCCGAGCACAAGGCTGCTTCTTTGTAACAGCGGGCACAAGTTCATGGCGTTGTCCCGCCGCCCATTCTGTTGAAGGGAGGGTGCCGCTTGCGCCCGGACCGCGGACTGCAGGCGGTACGGTAGCGAAGTGCCTCAACCTCAGTCACCGGAGTCCCGCCCTGCCCGGCCCGGAGAGCCCGCGGGGCCGCAGGATCCGGGGCCGCGCGCCACACCTTGGCTGCTCCGCGTCGGACCGGGGCTGCTCTTTGCGGCGGCCGCCGTAGTTGCCGCCCACGGCCTGCACTGGCTCGCGCCGGCCGTCCCGGTGATGAGCTTCGCCGTGGTGCTGGGTATCCTGGCGGCGAACCTGCCGCCTACTGCTTCGTGGACGGCTGGAGCGGCGCTTCCCGGGCTGGCCTTCTGCGGACGGGCGCTGATGCGTGCAGGGATTGTGCTGCTGGGCGCCCGGCTGGCGCTCTCGGACCTGGCCGAGCTGGGCTGGTTCGCCTTGGTGCTGGTGGTCCTGGTGCTGTTGCTGGCGTTCGGCGGAACCTTCCTGTTAGCGCGCTGGCATCGTTTGCCCGGCGACCAGCCCGTGCTGCTGGCCGCCGGATTCTCCATCTGCGGGGCCTCGGCCATCGGCGCCGTCGCCGCGGCCCGGGGCAGCCGGAGCCAGGACACGCTGATGCCCGTCGCCCTGGTGACGCTGTGCGGCACGCTGGCCATCGGCGTCCTGCCGGCCGTCATGGCGGTAACCGGCATGACTCCGGAAGTGTTCGGCTTTTGGGCCGGGGCCTCCGTGCACGACGTCGGACAGGTGGTCGCCACCGCCCAGAGCGCCGGCACGGCGGCCCTGACCATCGCCGTCGTCGTCAAGCTCGCCCGCGTGGTGATGCTGGCACCCGTCACGGCCGCCTCGGCCTTGCACAGCCGGCGGAGGGCCAAGGCCGGAGCCGTCCACGCGGACGGGACCGCCGGGCCCGGCAAGCAGCCGCCGCTGGTGCCGCTCTTCGTGCTCGGGTTCCTCGCCCTGATGATGCTGCGCAGCGCGGGGTGGTTGCCGCAGCCGGTCCTGGACGGCATGGCGTCCGTGCAGGAACTATTGCTGGCCGCAGCACTGTTCGGGCTGGGCGCTGCCGTCCGCCTGCGGGAACTACTCCGCTCCTCGCTGCCGGCCGTCTCCACGGCCCTGCTCTCCTGGCTGCTGATTGCCGGACTGGGGATTGGCGCAGCCTGGCTGGCGATGGGCGGACGCTAAGGGGCCGCGACCGCGCCCGCGCATGGTTAAATGGGCCGGATGACGAACCAGAACCTCAGCCGCGACGAAGCGGCCGCACGGTCACGCATCCTGCACGTGGAGCGCTATGAGGTCTCGCTGGACCTGCGCAATGCCGAGGACTCCGACGCGCCGGGTTTCGTCTCCAGCACCGTCATCACGTTCAACTGCAGCGAACCGGGCGCCACGGTGTTTGCCGACTTCATCCACGGCGGTGTCCACTCCGTCACGCTCAACGGCCGGCCCCTGGACCTCGACGACGTGGTGGACGGTTCCCGGATCACCCTGCCCGGCCTCGAGGCCGAGAACCAGGCCACGATCACGGGCACCGCTCTGTACGGCAGCAGCGGCGAAGGGCTCCACCGGTTCGTCGATCCGGTGGACGCGCGAACGTACCTCTACACCCAATACGAACCGGCCGACGCGCGCCGCGTCTTCGCCAATTTCGAGCAGCCGGACCTGAAGGCCAGCTTCAGCTTCCACGTCGCCGCCCCCGCCCACTGGCTGGTGGCCTCGAACGCCGCGGTGGCCGTGACCGAGCCGATGGGCTCCACGCCCGGCTACTCCGTGCGCCGCTTCGAGCCGACGCCACGCATCTCCACCTACATCACCACGATCCTGGCCGGGCCCTACCACGCGGCCACGGACACCTGGCAGGGCACCCTGCCCGACGGCGGACAACTGAGTGTGCCGCTTGGCGCCTACTGCCGGGCCTCGCTGGCCGACTCCTTCGATCCGGAGCAGATCTTCGCCGTCACCAAGGCCGGCCTGAATTTTTTCCACGAACTTTTCGACTACCCCTACCCGTTCGGCAAGTACGAGCAGGCGTTCGTGCCCGAATACAACCTGGGCGCCATGGAGAACCCCGGCCTGGTCACCTTCACCGAGGCCTACGTGTTCTCCTCTCGGGCCACCGACGCCCAGTACCAGGCCCGCGCCAACACCATCCTGCACGAGATGGCGCACATGTGGTTCGGCGACCTGGTCACCATGAAGTGGTGGGACGACCTCTGGCTGAAGGAATCGTTCGCCGACTACATGGGGTCCCTGGCGTCCGCCGAGGCTACGCAATGGACCAACGCCTGGATCACGTTCGCCAACCGGCGCAAGGGGTGGGCGTACGTGCAGGACCAGCTGCCCACCACCCACCCCATCGTCGCCGACATCCCTGACCTGGAAGCGGCCAAGCAGAACTTCGACGGCATCACGTATGCCAAGGGCGCCTCGGTGCTCAAACAGCTGGTGGCCTATGCCGGTTTCGACTCCTTCGTCGGCGCCTCGCGCCGGTATTTCCGCGAACATGCCTACGGCAATACGTCGCTGGCCGATTTCCTCACCGCTCTCAGCGCGGCTTCCGGCCGGGACATGGAGCAGTGGGCGCGGCAGTGGCTGCAAACCGCCGGCATCTCCACCCTGGGCGTGGACCTCGAGTACGACGGCGGTGCGATCGCCTCCGCGGCCGTCGTCCAGGAGGCGGTGGATCCGGTGACGCAGGAACCGTCCTTCCGGCCGCACCGGTTGCGGCTGGGCCTGTACAACCCGGACGCCTCCGGTCGGCTGGTCCGCACGGACCAGCTGGAGCTGGACGTGGCGGGGCCGCGGACCGAGGTTCCGGAACTGGCGGGCCGCGAGGTTCCCGCCCTGCTGCTGCTCAACGATGAGGACTTGAGCTACGCCAAGGTTGTCTTCGACACCGGCTCCCTGGAGACGGTGCTTTCCTCCTTGGACAAGGTCACCGATCCGCTGGCTCGCGCCCTGTGCTGGTCGACCCTGTGGGACATGGCCCGCGACGGGCGCCTCCCCGCCGCCGACTACGTGGAGGCTGTGCAGCGCTTCGCGCCGGCAGAAACCGAGAACAGCGTGCTGCAGGTGGTCCTGGACTGCGCCAAGACGGCGATGGACCGCTACGCGCCGGCGGAACTCCGGACAGGCCTGCGGGAAGCTTTTCTGGCCGCCGCCCGCCGGGAGGCGGAAGCGGCGGAGCCGGGCAGCGACCGGCAGCTGACCTGGGCGCGGTCGCTGGCGGCGGTCGCGCGCGCCGATGACGGCCAGGCGCCTTTCCTGCGCGGCCTGCTGGACAAGGCCACCGTGCTGGAGGGGCTGAAGCTGGACACCGATTTACGCTGGCGCTTCTGGCAGGCGCTGGCGGCCACCGGCCACGCCTCGGCGGCGGAGCTGGATGCGGCCCTGGAAGCCGACCGCAACGCGGCGGCGCGTGCCGGCCATCTGGCCGCCATGACCGCGCGGCCCGTTCCGGAGGTGAAGGCCGAGGCCTGGCACACCGCGGTGCATACCGATTCGCTGTCCAACGAGCTGCTGGACGCCACCATCGATGGTTTCTGCCAGGGCCCGCCCGGGCTTCACGCCGGGTATGTGGAACCGTACTTTGAGGAACTCGATCGAATCTGGTCGGTGAAGAGCATCGAGATAGCGGGCAGGCTGGTTTGGGGGCTCTACCCCATCACACAGGACCTGGTCTCCGGACAGGCACCTGCTGAACACCCCGTCGTCGTACGCACCGATGCCTGGCTCGACAGCCACGCGGAGGCGCCGGCCGCGCTTCGCCGAATCGTCATAGAACAGCGCGACCATCTGCTCCGGGCACTACGCGCGCAGCAGGCCGGCGCCCGGGGCTGAGCGCAGTGCGGCCGAGCGGACGACGGCTGCGGACGGCGGACGAGCGGCTGAAGGCGCATCGGCGGGCGATGGCGCGCCGATAGCCGCTGCACGGTTCCCTGCGCCGCCGCCGTGGAATAGGCTGTCGTCTTCCAGGGACCCGGCCCCTTGGACGCCGGGGCCAGGAGCAGGAGGATTCGTGCCGAGACTGCGAGTGCACAATTTTTCCGTATCGCTTGACGGCTACGCCGCCGGCCCGAACCAGAGCGTTGAGGACCCGTTGGGAGTGGGCGGCGAACAGCTGCACGAGTGGGTGTTCCGGACCGCGGCCGGCAAGCGGATGGGCGGCGAGGGCGGGGGTTCCACCGGGCTGGACAACGACTTTGTCGAGGCCGGGCAGGAGGGCATCGGGGCCACCATCATGGGCCGGAACATGTTCGGGCCGGTGCGCGGTGAGTGGCCCTCCGTGGAGTGGCGGGGCTGGTGGGGCGAAGACCCACCGTTCCATCATCCGGTCTTCGTGCTGACGAACTACCCGCGGCCGCCCATCACCATGGCCGGCGGGACCGTCTTCCACTTTGTCGACGACGGGATCGAGTCCGCCCTGCGCCAGGCCTTCGACGCAGCCGCCGGGCAGGACGTCCGGCTCGGCGGCGGCGCATCTGCAGTCCGTCAATACCTGCGAGCGCGGCTCGTGGACGAACTGCACCTGGCCATGGTGCCCGTTCTGCTCGGCTCCGGCGAGCGCGTGTTCGACGATCTGGACGCCGCGGCTCTCGGCTACGAATGCGTCGAATTCGCCGCCTCGCCTGCCGCGGCTCACGCCCGCCTGGTCAGGAGCAGGGACCGGTAGCCCGGCCGCTTGGCTTCCGCCGCTCACCCTACGGTACGCGGTGCAGCCATTCTTCCGTGCCGAACTTGGTCTCCACGAGTTCCCGGGCCATGGCCAGCTCTTCCTCGGAAAAACCGCTGTCCTCGGCGGCATAGCGGTCCTTGAAGGTTCGGATCATCACGTCGATGATTTCCTCGCGGGTCAGGCCGGTCTGCCGGCGCAGCGGATCCACCCGCTTCTTGGCGCTGGCGATGCCCTTGTCGGAGATTTTTTCCTTGCCGATCCGAAGGACGTCGGTCATCTTGTCCGCGTCGATGTCGTAGGACATGGTCACGTGGTGCAGCATCCCGCCATTGGCCAACCGCTTCTGCGCCGCGCCGCCGATCTTGCCCTCCGGCGTGGCGATGTCGTTGAGCGGCTGGTAGAACGCCTTGATGCCGACCTTCTCCAGCGACGCCATGACCCAGGCGTCGAGGTACGCGTAGGACGCTTCAAAGCTCTGCCCGTCCACCAGAGTCTGCGGGAGGTACAGCGAGTAGGTAATCGCGTTACCGCGTTCCATGAACATGGCGCCGCCGCCGCTGATCCGGCGCACCACGGTGATGCCGTGGCGTTCCACCCCGTCCGGGTCCACTTCGTTGCGGACCGATTGGAAGCTGCCGATCACCACCGACGGCGCCTCCCATTCCCAGAACCTCAGCGTCGGCGGGCGCTTCCCGGCCCCCACCTGGCGGGTCAGGACCTCGTCCATCGCGACATGCAGGTGCGTCGGCAGCGGGGTGGGTGGAATAACCTGCCATTGATGGTCAAGCCAACCGGTGGCCTTGTTGAGCGCGCGGCGCACGGCCACGGCCACCGCATCGGCCGAGAAGCCAAACATTTGCGCGTCCGGCCGCAATGCAGCGTTTATCGCGCTGGCATAGTGGCCGTGGGCGCTTTCGATGCTCATCCCGTCAAGCGCTGCGTTGATGTCTGCCAGTGCTTCATCCGGTTCCAGAAAGAAGTCTCCGCTGACGGACGGCCGGGTGATCTGTCCGTCCGCCACCTCGAAGTCCACGACCACGAGCTTGCCGCCCTGGACCTTGTACTCTCCATGGCGGTGGTCGGTCATGTGCACTCCTTGGCTGTCTTGCGGCTATCTTGGCGGCGGACGGTGTTGGCCGTCAGGCGGCGCGGTCGTCGGTTTTCCCAGTCTAATCAAGGCCCGGGGGCGGCCCGTGCGGCGCGGGACTCAGGTTCCTCCCAGCTGCTGCCGGGGCTGTGCCCAGAACCCGCTCGTAGTGTCATAGACACCTCATCACGGTGCGAGTGAAAGAGGGGCCGGACGTGCCCGGTCCAAGCGCCGGCGGGTATGGAGTAACTCCCCCAACCTCTCCACTACCCGCCGGCGCTTTTTCATGACTTGTTCCCGTCGCCCGTATCGGCAAGCTTCAGCCCGATCACGCAACCGATGATCCCGGCAACGAACAGCAGTTTGAGCACGCTCGCAGGTTCTCCGCCGAACAGCATGGCGTAGCCGACGGTCAGCGCTGCCCCGGCTCCGGTCCACACCGCATATGCCGTGCCGATGGGGATGCCGCGCATGGCATAGCCCAGGCCCACCATGCTCAGGGTCAGGGCCACGAAGAACACCACGGCGGGCACCGTGCGGCTCAGTCCGTCCGACATCCCCAGGGCTGTTGCCCACACAGCTTCCAGGACGGCGCTGATCAACAAGACAGTCCAATGCATGCCAGCCCCCTTAGCCGATCGCCTTGAGGCCGACAACGCAGCCGATGATGCCCAGCAGCAGGAGGACGCGTATCAAGGTCGCCTTCTCGGCGCCGGTGACCATGGCAACCGCCGCGGTCAGCACCGCACCGATGCCGACCCAGACCGCATAGGCGGTCCCTACCGGTATGGCAGTCATGGCGTAGGCCAGGCCGGCCATGCTCAGGGCCATGGATACTACGAAAATGATGGTGGGCCAGAGCCGGCGGAAATTCTTTGATGCGCCCAGGGCCGTGGCCCAGACGGCTTCCAGGACGCCGGACAGAACAAGTATCAGCCATTCCATGTGTGATTCCTTTGGCCAGTCTTGTCGCACACCGGGTACTGAACCGTCGTCCGGAGACCCAAGGAACAGGTCTTGGACTTGAAAATAGCAAAGTACGACGCCGGTGCGCAGCTTTGGTGGCCAACCTCACCAGCCTGTGGCCTGGCCCCGGTCGTTGATGGCCCTCTAATCGTTTGTTGCTTTCCTGCGTTTCGCCAGGTGCCACGCAGCTCGAAGGGCCGATACAACTGCAATCACGAAGCCGAGCGCGCCTAGCCCGAGGAAAACCAGAACGAAACCGATCCTGAGAGGGGCAGGAGCCAGTCCTTGATCGGCCTCGCTGATTCCCCCGAAACCAATCCACGTAAACAAGGCCAACACGAGGCCAAGGAACACCATGGAGATGCCGGATGCGAAGGCTGCCGCAACGGGGATTTTTTTCATGAACTGCCGGCCCCTTTCGCTGCGTTTTAGGTGCATGCTGCGGACTCCTTGGGACATTGAACGGACGGCCACTCCTCAAACTATCGAATGATACGTCCTGTAGGGATACCCTGATCAGAAAAGTCTGGGCACTGGAAGGCCGAAATTGGAAGAGGGCAATGCGTAGAACATTTAAGATCGCGGTTGCCTTAGTAATCGGCATGATCCTGGTCAGCGCCGGGTTGTTCTTCATTGGATATACGAAATGGGGAGGATATGCCACCGAGGGTTTGATGCTCATCGCCGTGGTATTTGTAGCCAGGCTTGCGCTTGGAGGTAGAAAGAGCATCACTCAACCGATGGCGGAGCCCGGAGAGACGCTCAACGATTTATACCTGGGCGCCACCTACACAGGCCCACGACTCCTCGCCCCTCCCCGAGGAACGCATGCAGAGTTGGTCATCGATGATGATGAGCGGTTGCAGTTCCTTGAGGCCCTCAAGAACGCAGACGCACGCTCACCCCGCGAAATCCCTGGGGGGCGGCACCGCCCCTACCCGTATAGACAGTTCCTGTCGCAGCTTTCCCGCGGCGCCTTCCCTGGAATTCCAACAACCTGCGATCAGCCAAGCGAAACCACTTTCCTACTCGCCCTGCCTGGTTTTATCGCTAGTTGGATTTCGGCCTGCTTGAGGGCCATTCCGTCTACATAACCGATGAGCTCCGGATCTTCGACGTGGGAAAGGAAGGCCTGCCGCACAAAGGCAGGCCTTTTGTATGGCAGGATAATTCCCAGGCAATCGCACTGAATGCATGCGTGACTGATGCCGGACATATTGGGGGAATACTTGCGCAAGAATCCGGGCCGAATGCTGGCCTCCATCGTTACCGCCGGAGCCCTGCTGCTTGGCGGGTTCACGGCCGCAGCCCCGGCTGAGGCCCTCGGGCCGAAAGCCACGGGGCCGAGCGCCTCCTCGGTGCTGAACACCCTGCCGGTCAAGGGCAAGGCCGCCAAGACCGGCTATTCCCGGGACAAGTTCGGACCCTCATGGAAGGACACCGATCGCATCGGCTGTGATACCCGGAACGATATCCTCAAGCGCGACCTCACCAAGGACAGGTTTAAGCCCGGCACGAATAACTGCGTCATCGCTTCCGGGACCCTGAAGGATCCCTACACCGGCAAGACCATCAGCTACGTCCGCGGCGGCAACAAGGTCGACATCGACCACGTCGTGGCACTGGGCCAGGCCTGGGTGTCCGGTGCCCAGAAGCTCTCTACCGCCCAGCGCACCGCCCTGGCCAACGACCCGCTGAACCTGCTGGCCGTGGATTCCTCCGCGAATCGGGCGAAGGGCGACCGCGAGGCCAGTGCGTGGCTGCCCAAGAACAAGTCCTTCCGTTGTCCCCTCGTCGCCACCCAAATCGCGGTCAAGAAGAAGTACGCCCTGTCGGTCACTCCCGCCGAGAAGGCCGCTATGAAGCGGGTCCTCACCTCCTGCCCCGGGCAGAAGACGGTGAAGGTCACCGCCATCAAGCCGGCCAGCAAGGCAACGCCGACGAAGGCCGCCAAGCCCTCCACTGCATTGAAGGTCTCCCCGGGTGCTTTCTGCGCCTCGTCCATGAAGGGCAAGAAGGGCATCGGCAAAACCAATGGCAAGACCTACACCTGCAAGGCGTCCTCCACGGACAGCCGCCTCCGGTGGCGGGCCTGATTGGGGGTTCAGGGGGGAAAGGAAGTGCACCACACGTGCGGGAGAACCCACAACAATGGAATTATCGGGCACGCCCTTCGTAACTACGGAGGCAGCCGCCCTCGCCCTCCAAGTGCGACGATGATCGAATGCAGAACAGGGCCGACTTGCTCCTTGAGGGACCGCGCGGGCGACGCCTATGCCTCGAGCTGGCGAAGGCGCTCAGCCCGGACGTCAGAACGGCCGCATCCAGGCTGGCATACGAACTCGATTCTGGAAGGGGCTCCTCAACAGTCCTGCTGACCGCCGGTCAAGGTGTTGCTCTCCCTCCTGCATCACCGAAAGAGTTTGCGGCAGCGATTGCTTCCCTGGATCCGGGTGCCCTGAAGGGTGTACTCATTCAATCGGCGCTGCAACTAGCCGTGGCGTCGGCCAGGTACTGGCAGGAGCCGGAGGGTGAAGACGTGCTCGCCGGGCAGCCCGACGTCGTCGGCGCCCTCTACCCCGTGGCCGAACAGGTCATGGATTCGTCGACGGGGCGGCAATGGGGTCTGCCTCGCCGGATCGAGCAGTGGGCAATTGACTGGCGATCGGCGGAGGATCCGTCGCCGCTGCCCAAAGACCCCCAGCGAACCTTGGCTGAGTGGGGACGTGGAGAGCGAGCCGAAGAAGCTCGGGCTGCGAAAGACCGGCCCGATGACCCCGGGGCACCTTGGTCCGGCACGTGGTGGTCTATCCCGCAGGGGTTGCTCCAGACCGTCGGGCAGATTCCGTCAGGGTTGGACCTCGTCGAAGACAGCCTTGGCGGGGAAGATGCCACCACCATCCCGGTCCGTGGAGTGGGGCGAACCTATGAGATCCGCACGGGGGATGACTGGATCCGCCTGTGCCGCGCCTTCCCCCTGGAGGTTACCGCCTCCCGCCGGCACGACTGGTACCGCACTACCGGACGGACCGGCCGATGGGTGATTCCGGACTGGGCACAAGTTGCGCAGGAATGGGATGCCGTCCACCTGACTGTTGTCGCATATCTCAACGGCGCCACGCGCCCGCTCCGGATTGATTCAGCCACGGCAAGTGTCATCGCAGGGTGGAACCCCGATACCACGATCTGGCTCACCGACGTCGCACGCGAATGGGAAGGGCCCCGCCAGACGTGGCATCGTGGGCCGCAAGACGGCTGCTGGTCTGCGGGGTCACCGCCGACCGAGCCATGAACCAGCTGGCGCCCGCACGGAGTGAGCTACGCCCCTGCCGAACCTGCGGGTCGCAAGCGACTTTTCAGAAGCTCGATTTCTTCTGGTAATGAGTTCCGTCCGTCGCTCCGCAATACGGTCCTCTAACTCTTCGATGGAGTGCACCCTCACCTTGCTGTGCGTCGGGTTGCGGCGCGCGTGTTTGTCCACGCTGCGAACCGCACGCCCATAGTCGCTGGCAATCGCTTCAACCTGCACTCCGGCAAGTGCGAGGAGAACGGCGGCGATCATTCCGGTCCGATCGCGACCGCCTGCACAGTGAAACAGCACCGCTCCTTCGGCGTGGGCTATCGTCCAGAAGATTTGGGGGATAGAAGGCAAGATTGTCCCGGTAGGACGCAGTGTGATCCAGCAGAGGTCCGCAGACCCGCATGAAGTCCTCGTCGTCGGGGTCCTCGGTCGGCAAGTTTGCGATCACCAGGTCTTCGAGCACCTTTTCGTCGATAACGGGATGATGCCGCTCCCTTTTGATTTCGCCGGGGTTTCGCAGGTCAATTACAGTGGTGAGGCCGGAGTCCAGCGCATCCTGCCACCCCTGGAGAGACAAGTACTCGCGCGCCCCGGACCGGTATAACTGCCCCCGGCGTGTTAGACCACCTGCAGGCAGCGGCATGCCGCCAAGGTCGCTGAGGTTGAACGCTCCGTCCCACGGTGTCCTGTTCACGACAGGGCAGTCTACAGATGAGCGATGCCGCACCCCCATACTTCGCATATGCTGTTCCGAAACCCGCCCGTCAGGTGGCAGGTCACGGCCATTGGGAAGAAGCAGGGGCTTATGTCGGGGGTCAAAAGGAAACGATCCACTCAATTCCTCAGCGTTGCGGCGGTCAGCGCAATGTTCATCGCAGTGGCCGGGTGTGCGGAAGCGACCGCGCAAGCAACACAGGACCTCCCGCCAGCAGCATCTTCCCCCGCGTCCACCTCGCTTCCACCCTCCACGCCGGCGTCCACCCCACCGTCCGACCCGCTGCCGGAACCACCCGCGGGCGTCCCCGGGTTTGTCAGCATGGCCGAGATTCCCGCTTTGTACCGGAACGCGCTCGATGACTTTCCCCATCCCCTTCCCGCCGGGGTCGATTGGCCTGCCGGCATTCCCGGCGGTTACGACGACCCGACCGGGCTGTATGAGTCGGGTGGGCTCGGCGAATCCATTGCCTCGCATTACTGGCGTTGCGCCTGGGAGGGTGAATTCCTTGGCGCCTTCGAGAGCAATGAGCAGGGCCGGCAGGCCGCAGCCCTTGCCATGCTCGACACTTGGGTTTCGGATCCGTACTTCACCCAGATTTTCGAAGACCCCGAGCAGGTGTGGAAGGGTTATGTGCTCGACCCGGCCAAGAGCGGCGATGTCACACGGATGAAGTTTGAGCACAGCCACTGCCCGCCCCTCGACTAGCCGGTCCGGGCGCTGTTCCGCCGGTTGGGATCCGCGATCACTCCCGCCCGGCAACCTACCCGTCGGCGGCGCAGAACAGCTGCAGTTCAGCTTCTCCGTCGCGGATGTAGTGCAGCCCTGTGAACCCGTGTCCCCCGGCGAAGCGGGACTTCAGGGAGGCGCCGTCCTCCAGCTGGTACAGCATGGTCGCCAGCGCTTTGCCGGACTCGTCGGTGATGGCCAGCGAGACGGCGCGGCCGTCCGGGGCCTCCCCCGTGTAGCTTCCGGACAGCCGGAACGAGCCGGCGATCAACTGCTGCCGGTCCCCCGTCGTGCCGTCGACCCTGGGCAGGACCAACTGGCCGGCTTCCTCTCCGGTGCTGCTGCCAAAGTCCGGACGGTACTGCGTGGTGCAGGTGATTTCGGCCGGTAGTTGCTGTTGCCCTGCTGCGCATGCCGTGAGCAGAAGGGCGGAAACGGCCAGCGTGACCGGGCCCCCGATCGCCCGCGGGCGGCGATGGTCCCGGTGCCGCCCAGTGCGGACCGCTTCACGGTGTGGAGTTGGTGCCATGCCAGCAGCCTAACGTCGCGGCCGGCAGGGGACGCCAGGAGCCGGTGCGCGACGCGCCAGGCCCCGGGCGACAAACCCGAGCCAATAGGCCGCCGCATTAAACGGCGAAGCCCGCACCGGGCGGTGCGGGCTTCGCCGAAGACTTGCGGGGAGAAGTGTTACTTCTTGCCGCCGAAGCCCTTGAAGCGTGCGTTGAAGCGCTCCACGCGGCCGGCGCTGTCCATGATGCGCTGCTTGCCGGTGTAGAACGGGTGGGACTCCGAGGAGATTTCAACCTCGATCAGCGGGTAGCTGTTGCCGTCTTCCCACTCCACCGTCCGCTTGGACGTCGCGGTGGACTTGGTCAGGAAGGAAACGCCGGAGGCCAGGTCGCGGAACACAACCGGGGCGTATGCCGGATGGATATCAGACTTCATAGTTGTACCTTTTCTACGCGCCCCTGGATTTTGCCAGCGGCTAGAAGGATGGAAAGATGGCAGCCCTATCAGGGCCAGCACACAACTCTACCGCATTCGGCGGGCTTACGTCGAAGTGACACGGCAGGCCCAGAACGCCACCGCGCTGGCGGCCGCGACATTCAGGGAATCCACTCCCGCACGCATGGGGATCATCACGGTTAGGTCCACCCGGTCGAGCGTTTGCTCCCTCACGCCCGCGCCCTCGGTGCCCAGCACCAGCGCCAGCTTGTCGTAGCTGCGCCGTTCCAGCTCATCCAGGGTGATGGCGTCCTCTGCCAGCTCCAACGCCGCCGTGGTGAACCCGGCGTCGCGGAGCGCGGCAACACCCTCCGGCCACTCCGGCAGCCGGGCCCACGGAATCTGGAAGACCGTGCCCATGGAGACCCGGATGCTGCGCCGGTACAACGGGTCGGCGCACTGTGGACTGAGCAGCACCGCGTCCATGCCCATGGCGGCGGCGGATCGGAAGATCGCGCCCACGTTGGTGTGGTCCACGATGTCCTCCAGCACTGCCACCCGGCGGGCACCGGCCAGCACGTCCTCGACGGGCAGCGGCGCGGGCCGGTGCATGGCGGCCATCGCGCCGCGGTGCAGGTGGAATCCGGTGATCGCCTCCAGCACCTCGGGCGTCCCGACGAACACGGGCACCTCGGGGAACCTGTCGATCACATCGCGCAGGTCGTCCAGCCACTTGTCGGTCAGGAAGAAAGACCGCGGGGTGTGGCCGACGGCGATGGCGCGGCGCAGCACCTTGGAGCTTTCGGCGATGTACATCCCCTCGGCGGGCTCGCGGCGGCGGCGCAGCGCGGTGTCCGTCAACTGCGCGTAGTCGGCCACCCGCGGATCGGCGGCGGAGTCCAGGCGCACCAGGTTCATGCGAAGAGGTTCCTGACCAGCACGAACAGCGCCACAAGGCCAAGGGTAACAATGATGCTGCGCAGCACCACCGGCTTCAGCCGGCGTCCCACGGCGGAGCCAATCAGCGCACCGATCAGCGAACTGATGGCGATGACCAGCACCACCGGCCAGTCGATCCGGTCGAACGCGAAGAGCATGTAGGAGATGGCGGCGATGATGTTCACGCCCAGCACCAGCACGTTCTTCACCGCGTTGGCCTGCTGCAGGGTGCCGTGCAGGAAGACCCCGAGGATTCCCACCAGCAGCACGCCCTGCGCGGCCACGAAGTAGCCGCCGTAGACACCGGCGAAATAGACCAGACCCAGCAGCAGCCACGGCCGCGGCCGGGTCCGGGCCTGCGCGGCCTGGCGGTCCCGCACCCAGGCCTGGAGCTTCGGTTGGAACACCACGAACAGCAGCGCCACCACGATCAGGAACGGGGCCGCCACGCCGAAGACTTCCTCCGGCAGGTGCAGCAGCAGCCAAGCGCCGGTGATCCCGCCCAGCAGTGAGGCCGGAAGCAGGATGGCCAGGGTGCGGCGCAGCCCGGCCAGTTCCCTCCGGTAGCCGTAGACGCCGCCCACATTGCCGGCGATCAGGCCCATCGCGTTCGAAATGGTCGCGGTCACCGGCGCATAGCCCAGCGCCACGAGAATGGGGAACGTGACCAGCGTGCCGGAGCCGACAATGCTGTTGATGGTGCCGGCCCACAGCCCGCCCAGCCCGATCAGGGCAGCGTTCAGCACATCCATGAGGCGGGCGCCGCCTAGGCGCGCTTGGCTACGGCAGTGTAGCGGCCGCCGTCGTGCTTGACGCTCAGCGGCATGTCGAAGGCGGTGCTCAGGTTCTCTTCGGTCAGCACCTCCGCGATGGGCCCCTGGGCCACCACCCCGCCCTCGCGCAGCAGCATGGCGTGGGTGAAGCCCGGCGGCACTTCCTCCAGGTGGTGGGTGACCAGCACCAGCGCCGGCGCGTCCTCGTCCCGGGCCAGTTCGCTCAGCCGCCGCACCAGATCCTCGCGGCCGGCCAGGTCCAGGCCGGCACCCGGCTCGTCCAGCAGCAGCAGTTCGGGATCGGACATCAGGGCCCGGGCAATTTGCACGCGCTTGCGTTCGCCCTCGCTCAGGGTGGCGAAGGTGCGGTTCATGAAGGTGGACATGCCCCAGGCATCCAGCAGCCGGAAGGCCCGGCGCTCGTCCATCTTGTCGTACTGTTCGCGCCAGCGGCCGGTCACCCCGTAGGCGGCGGTGACCACCACATTGAGCACCTGCTCGTGCTCGGGGATCTGGCCCGCCAGCGCGGCGGAGGCCAGGCCGATCCGCGGCCGCAGCTCGAACACGTCGACCTTGCCCATGGTCTCGTCCAGGATCCCGGCGATCCCGCGGGTGGGATGCAGGCGTGCGCCGGCGATCTGCAGCAGCGTGGTCTTGCCCGCCCCGTTGGGGCCGAGCACTACCCAGCGCTCCCCCTCCTTGACCTGCCAGTCAATGCCGTCGAGCAGGGTTTTCCGCCCGCGGACAACAGTGACCCCGGCAAATTCAAGTACATCGCTCATATCAGTAGACAGTAGGCTAAAACGCGTAGTATTCGCCAAACGCGGCGCCGGAGCCTGCCATGATGGATTCGGCCCTCCCCCAAGCTTTGCGTAGAACGGACTCACCATGCCCTCGCTCCTCCGTGTCGTCTCCTACGGCCGGGAACTCCCCGACGCCTACCTCGCTGCCGTGCAGGCAGCGGTCACCGGAGCCGGCGGGAGCATCAGGGAGCTGGAGAACGCGGCCAACGACCGTTTCCAGGTCACCGTCCTGACGGTGGAGTACGACGGCGGTGCCTCCGACGGGGTCGCGGCCTTGCGGGCGGCGCTGGCCCCCGTCCTCACCGACGACCTGGGCACGGCCGTGATGGACGCGTCGCTGGCCGGGCCGCAGCGCAAGCTGCTGCTCATGGACGTGGACTCCACGCTCATCCAGCAGGAGGTCATCGAGCTGCTGGCCGAGCATGCGGGCAAGCGCGAGGAGGTGGCCGCCGTGACCGAGGCGGCGATGCGCGGTGAACTGGACTTCGCCCAGAGCCTGCACGCCCGGGTGGCCACCCTGAAGGACCTTCCGCTCGACGTGATCGACCGTGTCCGTGCCGCGGTGCGGCTGACGGACGGCGCCCGGGAACTCGTGGAGGCTTTCCTGGCCGCCGGCCACGCGGTGGCCGTAGTCTCCGGCGGCTTCAGCCAGATCCTGGATCCGCTGGCCGCCGAGCTCAAGCTGACCTACCACCGGGCCAACCTGCTGGGCATCGACGCGGAGCTGCTGACCGGCACGGTGGACGGCGACGTGGTGGACCGGGCGGTGAAAGAGGCAGTGCTGCGCGAATGGGCCGCGGCGGAGGCCATCGACCTGGCGCAGACCATTGCCATCGGCGACGGCGCCAACGACCTGGACATGCTCGCGGCCGCCGGCCTGGGCGTGGCGTTCAACGCCAAGCCTGCCGTCCGGGCCGCCGCCGACGCCGCCATCAACATTCCCTACCTGGATGTGGCCCGCTACTTCGCCGGCGTCTGACACCGCCCGCGGAGTCTGACCCCGCCCGCGGCGGCCGGGCCCGCCATCCCGTGCCGGCCGGTTTCCGCCGGACCCGGACCCTACCGCAGGGCCACGTGCCGGAGTAGGGTCGGTTGAACCTTCCCGGACAGCGCCCGTGCTGCCGGCCTCCGGGCAGGGGTTCCCGGAAACTGTCGTGAAGGAGAACCAGCGATGGTCACGCATTCCACACCAACCGCCGCCCTGGATCCGGACGCGGCCGAGACGTGCCGGCGCCTGGCGGCGCAGCTGCGGGTCGACTCCATCCGGGCCACCACCCGCGCCGGCTCCGGCCACGCCACCTCGTCGCTCTCGGCAGCCGACCTCATGGCGGTGCTCCTGGCGAACCACCTGCACTACGACTGGCAGCGGCCGGAGCTCGCCGCGAACGACCACCTGGTGTTCTCCAAGGGGCATGCCTCGCCGCTGCTCTATGCCATGTTCCGGGCCGCCGGAGTGATCGACGAAACGGAGCTGCTCGATTCCTACCGGCAGTTCGGCGGCCGGCTGCAGGGACATCCCACGCCGGCCCTGCCCTGGGTGGATGTGGCAACCGGATCACTCGGCCAGGGGCTGCCCGTGGCCGTCGGCATCGCCCTGGCCGGCAAGTACCTGGACCGGCTCCCCTACCGGACATGGGTCCTCTGCGGGGACAGCGAGATGACCGAAGGATCCATGTGGGAGGCGCTGGACAAGGCCGCCTACTACCGGCTGGGAAACCTGACGGCGATCGTGGATGTGAACCGGCTGGGCCAGAACGGGCCGACCGCACTGGGCTGGGACCTGGACCGGTACTCCGCAAGGATCAGGGCTTTCGGCGCGCAGCCGCTGCCGATCGACGGCCATGACCTCGCCGCCATCGACGAAGCCTTCGCCACCGCGCGTGAGACCACCGACCGGCCCAGCGTCATCCTGGCCCGCACGGTCAAGGGCAAGGGCGTTCCCGCGGTGGAGGACAGGGACGGCTGGCACGGTAAGGCGCTGCCGGAGGACGTCGCCGCGACCGCCATCGAGGCACTGGGCGGCCCGACCAGGCTGCGGATCACCCCGCTGCCGCCGGAACCCGGCGACCCGGCCATCACACCCAACCCCGCGGCCGCCGTCGCGCTGCCCGCCTACACGGCGGGCGATTCCGTCGCCACCCGGACCGCCTTCGGCGAGGCTCTGGCTGCCCTCGCCGCCCGGCCCGAGGTGGTGGTCCTGGACGGCGAGGTGGGCAACTCCACCAAGGCCGGGGAGTTCAGCAAGGCGGCGCCCGAGCGCTTCTTCGAGATGTTCATCTCCGAACAGCAGATGGTGGCGGCGGCGGCCGGACTCTCCGTGCGCGGGTATGTGCCGTTTGCCGCCAGTTTTGCAGCGTTCCTCGTCTCCCGCGGCTACGACTTCATCCGGATGGCCGGGGTATCCGAGGTGGACATCCGCCTGGTCGGCACCCATGCCGGCGTCGAAATCGGCCAGGACGGGCCGTCGCAGATGGCGCTGGAGGACCTGGCCGCGATGCGGGCGATCCACACCTCGACCGTCCTCTACCCCGCCGACGCGCCCTCGACCGCCGGTTTGGTCCGCGCCATGGCGGACACTTCCGGCATCTGTTACCTCCGGGCCACGCGGGGCGATTACCCCGTGCTGTACGGGGAGGGCGAAGAATTCCCCATCGGCGGGGCGAAGGTGCACCGGGCTACGGACCACGACGACGTCACCCTCGTCGGAGCGGGCGTCACCCTGCACGAATGCCTGGCCGCGGCCGCCAGGCTCGCCGACGACGGCATCGGCGTGCGGGTGGTCGATCTCTATTCGATCAAGCCCATCGACCACCAGACGCTGCTGGCGGCGTGCCGGGTCACGGGCGGCCGGATCATCACGGTGGAGGACCACTATCCCGAAGGCGGGCTCGGTTCGGCCGTTGCCGATTCCCTGACCCAGGCGCGGGTACCGGACCTCAAACTGGTCCGGCTGGCCGTGGAAGGCTTGCCGACCTCCGGTGCGCCACAGGACCTGCTGGACGCGGCGGGCATCTCGGCGCGGCATATAGCCGCGGCCGCGCGCCGACTGGTCCGGGAGTAGTCGGGCTCTTGCGGGCCCTTAATCCTGCGCCTGCAGGAAGGACTCGGCCCCGCCCACGTATTCCGTGTGCCCGGAGGGGACATCGGCGGTAACCATCTTGGCCACTTCCGCGCCGAACTCTTCCACCGAGTAGAGCTTGCCGGCCTCGGCCCGGCGGGCCTCGATCGCGCCGGGGCGGGCACGGTCCAGCAGCGTCGCGGTCACGGTGCCTTCGATCATGTCGCCGGACACGACCACCAGCGAGATGCCCTTGGCCTCCAGCTCCGGCAGCAGTTCGCGCAGCGCGTCTTCGCCGGCGCGCTTGCTCAGGGCCACCGGCTCATACTCCGGCATGGTCGGCACGGTACGGATGAAGTGGGCCTGATGGCTGGTGACGAACACAACGCGGGAGCCGGCCGGCATCGCCTCGGCCGCGGCCTTGAGCATGTTCACCTGCGCGTCGCGGTTCAGGCGCAGGGCATAGTCCTCGCCCATGCTGGACTCCATGCCGCCCGACGCGTTGAGCACCAGCACATCGACGCCGCCGAAGTTCTGCCTGGCGGCCTCGACCAGCGCCTCGGCGCCCTCTGCCGCGGTGAGGTCGGCGGCAACGGCGACGGCGCGGCCGCCGGCTTCCTCGATCTGCGCCACTACCTTGTTGGCGCGGGGTGCCTTCTGGCGGTAGTTGACTACCACCGACGCTCCCTCGGCGGCCAGGAGCTTGGCCACCTCCGCGCCGATGCCGCGCGATGATCCCGTTACGATTGCTGCTTTGCCGTCCAGTGCGCCCATGGCTGCTCCTCGAGGTTCTCAGTAGTGGTCCGGTCGGGCGCGTTGTAGGAAACGCCCAACCGGAAAAGGCTTCGGGTTCCATCTTGCCAGTCCCCGAAGCCTTATCCGTTGTCGGGAGCCGACAAAACGCAGGCCGAACACCTGCCCGAGCTGCCTAGTGGCCCATTCCCAGTCCGCCGTCCACCGGGATCACCGCGCCGGAGATGTAGGCGGCTTCGTCGCTGGCAATCCAGCGCACCACCTTCGCGACTTCTTCCGGTTCGGCGAAGCGGCCGGCCGGGATGGACGCCAGGTAGTTCTTCTGCGTGTCCTCCGGCAGCACGGCAGTCATTTCCGTGTTGACGAAGCCCGGGGCCACCACGTTGGCGGTGATGTTGCGCGATCCGAGCTCGCGGGTCAGCGACCGGGCGATGCCCACCAGGCCGGCCTTGGACGCGGCATAGTTGATCTGGCCTGGCGACCCGTAGAGGCCCACCACCGAGGAGATCAGCACCACGCGGCCCTTCCGCAGCCTGATCATGCCCTTGGAGGCCCGCTTGATTACCCTGAACGCACCGGACAGGTTGGTATCCACCACGCTGGTGAAGTCTTCTTCGCTCATCCGCAGCAGCAGCATGTCGCGGGTGACGCCGGCATTGGCGACCAAGACCTCCACGGGACCGTGGGCAGCCTCGACCTCGGTGAAGGCAGCGTCCACGGACCCGGTATCAGTCACATCGGCCTTCACACCCAGGAGTCCGTCGGGAACCTCGCCGCTGCGGTAGGTGATCGCCACCTTGTCCCCGTTCGCTTCGAAGGCCCGGGCAATCGCCAGCCCGATTCCCCTGTTGCCGCCGGTGACCAGCACGCTGCGGCCGGGCTGCTGTTCGTTGCTCACTCTTACCTCCATCACGCTGCTGTTTTCCTATGGAATCCTAGCCCGGGATATCCGCCGCCCGGTCATCGTCGCGCGGCTTTAGACATTCCGGCCATCGTGGGAGAATTGATACAGCCCTGATGGAGTGTGATGAGCAAGCAGCCTGACGAGAAGCCGGAAGTCCTGAGCATTACGGACGTCCCCGAAAGCCATACCGATGAGATGCACCGGCGCATGGTCCAGTACACGCTCGCCATGGGTATCCGGCTGGCCTGTTTGCTGCTCTTTTTCTTCATCGACAGCTGGTTCCGCTGGTTCTTCGTGGGCGGCGCCGTTTTCCTGCCGTGGATCGCCGTGATCATCGCCAATGGCGGCAGCGACAAGTCGAACCTGCAGCACAGCACCGCCCTGCTGGACCAGGCGCCGCAGCCGGAGTTGGAGGCCCCCTCCGCCCGGGCGGGAGACGCAGGGGCAGGCCCGGACGACGTCCTCACCGGCGAACTGATCGACGACGCCGGGCAGGGACTGGATGGCAGCCCCGGCCCGTCCTCCCCGCCCGTCCGCCCCGCCTCCGCCGGGGACGGGTCCGGGCCTCACTCGCGCCCGGCCCCAGCAGCCGACGGGCCCCTCGCTGCCGACGCTGCCGCGCAGGAGGATCCCCAGGCCGACGACCAGCCGTCCGCGTTTCTCGGAAACCTGAGCCCCGTCACCAAGCGGCGCCGGCGGAAGGCGGCCGCGTGAATCTTTTGGACCAGCTCGGCGGCGGGCTGGCGGCCGACTCCCCCGTCTGCTCGCGCAAGGGCTGCCGTCAGGCCGCGCAGTGGCAGCTGCTGTGGAACAACCCGAAAATCCATACCCCCGAGCGCCGCAAAATCTGGCTGGCGTGCGGTGGACACCGGGAGTGGCTGCAGGACTATCTCATCCAGCGCAGCCTCTGGCGCGAAACGCTCCCCTTGGAAGGTGCCTGAATGTCCTACCGATTCCTGCTCAGCGGCAAGTGGCTGGGCTGGCTGCTGATCGTTGCCCTGCTGGCCGCGGTGTGCGTGCTGCTGGGCAACTGGCAGATGGACCGCCGGGACCAGGCCCGCGACGTCATCGCAGCGGTGGAGAACAATTACGACGCCGATCCGGTGCCGTTCAGCGAGGTGCCGGACATCTTCGCCAGCGCCGATGACGCGGTGGAATGGACGCCGGTGGTCCTCGCCGGCGAGTACGACGACGCCGGGCAGCGGATCGTGCGCAACCGCCCGCTGAACGGCCGGCCTGGCTACGAGGTACTTGCCCCGCTGCGCCTCCAGGACGGCAGCGCCGTCGTGATTAACCGGGGCTGGCTCCCGATCGGCAACAACCAGGCCGGCCATCCGGACACCGTTCCCGCCGCCCCGGAAGGCGACGTCACCGTCGTCGCGCGCGTCAAGCCAGGCGAAGGCCCGGTCAGCCGCGGTGCCCCGGAAGGCCAGCTCGCGTCCATTAACCTGGACGCCTATGCGGCCGAGCTGGTGTACCCGGTGCATACGGGCAGCTACGGCCTGATGGCGTCGGAATCCCCCGCCGCGGCCGTACAGCCCGTGCAGATCCCCAAACCGGCCATCGACGAAGGACCGCACCTGTCGTACTCGATGCAGTGGTACGCCTTCGGTGTGCTCCTGTTTGTCGGCTACGGCTATGCCGCCCGCCAGCAGGCGCACCACAGCCGGTACGCGGAGGAAGAGGAGGCGCTGAGCGGATACCACCAGGCCAATCCGGCGCCGCGCGCCGCTGCCCCGAAACGCCGGAGCAAGCGGCCGACGGCCGAAGAAGAGGAAGACGCCCTGCTGGACGCCCAGGGGTTCCGCACCGACGGCACCCTGCTCAGCCGCGACGACTGAACTGCAGCGCCGTCTATAACCTGAATTGCACGGCGCTTAGACACCTCGCTCGTTCCTCGCTCGGCGACGCGCTCCTTGGCAATTTCGATTGCGACGGCGCTATGCCCGGCATCAGGCCAGCGTGACCAGGTCCAGGTAGTCCTCATTCCAGAGGTCCTCGACGCCGTCCGGCAGCAGCACGACGCGCTCCGGGTTCAGGGCCGCCACGGCCCCTTCGTCGTGGCTCACCATGACGACGGCGCCGCTGTAATTGCGCAGTGCGCCCAGGATTTCCGCCCGGCTGGCGGGGTCCAGGTTGTTGGTCGGCTCATCCAGCAGCAGCACATTGGCCGACGACGCCACGATGGTGGCCAGGGCGAGCCGGGTCTTTTCGCCGCCGGACAGCACGCCCGCGGGCTTGTTCACGTCGTCCCCGGAGAACAGGAAGGAACCGAGGATGTTCCGCACCTCGGCATCCTGCAGGTCGGGGGCGGCCGAGCGCATGTTCTCCAGCACGGTCCGGTTCACGTCCAGGGTTTCGTGTTCCTGAGCGTAGTAGCCGATCTTCAGTCCGTGGCCGGGCAGCACATCGCCGGTGTCGGGGGTGTCCACCCCGGCCAGCATGCGCAGCAGCGTGGTCTTGCCGGCGCCGTTCAGGCCCAGGATGACCACGCGGGAGCCGCGGTCGATGGCCAGGTCCACATCCGTGAAGATCTCCAACGAGCCGTAGGACTTGCTCAGGCCTTCGGCGGTGAGCGGAGTCTTGCCGCAGGGTGCGGGATCGGGGAAGCGCAGGGCCGCCACCTTGTCCTGTGCGCGCACCTCGTCCAGGCCGCTGAGCAGGCGTTCGGCGCGCTTGGCCATGTTTTGGGCCGCCACCGCCTTGGTGGCCTTGGCGCGCATCTTGTTCGCCTGGTCCATGAGGACCTGGGCCTTTTTTTCGGCGTTGGCGCGCTCACGCTTGCGGGCCCGCTCGTCGGTCTCGCGCTGGGACAGGTAGCGCTTCCAGTTCATGTTGTAGATGTCGATGGTCGCGCGGTTGGCGTCCAGGTGGAACACCTTGTTGACGGTCGCTTCCAGCAGCCCGGTGTCGTGGCTGATCACGATCAGGCCGCCCTGGTGGTTTTTCAGGAACTCGCGCAGCCAGCTGATCGAGTCGGCGTCGAGGTGGTTGGTCGGCTCGTCGAGGAGCATGGTGTCGGCGCCGGAATACAGGATCCGGGCCAGCTCGACGCGGCGGCGCTGGCCGCCGGACAGCGTCCGCAGGGGCTGGTTCAGGATCCGCTCCGGCAGGGCCAGGTTGGAGGAGATGGCGGCCGCCTCGGCCTCGGCGGCGTAACCGCCGCCGGAGATGAACTCGGCCTCCAGCCGGTCGTAGCGGCGCATCGCCTTGGCCTGGACGTCGGCGTCGGTGCTGGCCATGTCCGACTGCGCTTCCCGCAGCTTGCGGGTCACCACGTCGAGGCCCCGCACCGAGAGGATCCGGTCGCGGGCCAGCTGTTCCATGTCGGGGGTGCGCGGGTCCTGGGGCAGGTAACCGATTTCACCGGTGCGCACCACGGTCCCGGCGGCAGGCATGCCTTCTCCGGCGAGGACGCGGGTCAGCGTGGTCTTGCCGGCGCCGTTGCGGCCCACCAGCCCCACCTTGTCGCCCTTGTCCACACGGAAGGACACCGCCTCCATGAGCAGACGGGCCCCGGCACGCAGCTCAAGATCGTTGACGGTAATCACAGTGGAAGCCTTTCGAAGGGGTGCGGGAGGGATGCCCGGGCGCCGTCCAGACGGGACGGGCGGAAATCAACCTTTCCAGTCTACCGGCAACCCAAGCCGTCCCCACCCCTCCGCCCCGCCCTGATCGGACGGTTATCCTTGGCGAATGAGTTTCTCCCGCGGCTCCCAGTTGGATACGTCACAGGTTCAGGACCGCCGCGGCGGCCTGGGCGGCAAGATCGCCATCGGCGGCGGCGGCCTCCTCGTCCTCATTGCCAGCCTCCTGGGCGTTTCGCCCGAAGTGCTGGAAGGCTTCGGCCTGGGCGCCGGCCAGGAACAGCAGCAACCGGGTGGTTCGGCCCTGCAGGAAGAATGCCGCACCGGCGCGGACGCCAACGATCGCACCGACTGCCGCATCGTGGGGACCGTCAACAGCCTCAACGATTTCTGGGCCGGCTATCTCCCCCGCTACAACATGCGGTACCCGGCCCCGCAGACCGTCCTGTTCGACGGCGGCGTCAGCACCGGCTGCGGCAGGGCCAGCAGCGCGGTGGGCCCGTTCTACTGTCCATCCGACCAGACCGCGTATTTCGACACCTCCTTCTTCACCGAACTGACCACCCGCTTCGGCGCCAGCGGCGGGCCGCTGGCCGAGGAATACGTGGTGGCGCACGAGTTCGGGCACCACATCCAGAACCTCACCGGTGCCATCGGCTACGCCCGGCAGGATCCCCAGGGACCCGAATCCGGCGCAGTCCGGGTGGAACTGCAGGCGGACTGCTATGCCGGGGTGTGGGCCGGCAACGCCACCGAGCAGATCGACGAACGGACCGGGGAACCCTTCATGCAGCCGCTGACCCAGCGGGACCTGCAGGACGCCCTCTCCGCCGCGGCCGCCGTCGGCGACGACCGCATCCAGCAAGCCGCCGCGGGGCAGGTCAACCCCCACACCTGGACGCACGGCTCCAGCGAGCAGCGGCAGCGCTGGTTCCTGCACGGCTACCAAACCGGTGACGCCGGCCGGTGCGATACGTTCTCGGCCCCGGACCTCGACCGACCCGCCTGACGCAGGTGCGAAGGCTGCAACTCCCGGACGCAGCCCGCGAAAGCTACAGGTCCCGTGGATCCACGGGGTCCGCCTCCCGGATGCCCGCGGCAAACGGCGGTGCACCCCCGGAGACCCCGGCCGGCGGGGTGCCCCCGGAGGTCCCGGCCCTGCCCTCGTCGGGATCCCCGGGCCCGAATCCCGGAAGATATCCGTCGGGCTCGCGGCCCATCGTCGTGTCCAGCAGCAGGAACACCATGCCCGCCCCCAGCCAGACCAGGATCAGGCCGATGCCCGTCATCAGCAACTCCCCCGGCCCCGCCGTCCCGGGGCTGTACGGCAGCCAACCCGTCGCGGCACCCCTGATGCCCGTCCAGAGCAGCCAGAAACCGGGGAAGGCCAGCCCGACCGTCACGGCGCCGGCGCCGATGCGGGGCCGCGGACCAAAGATGAGCCAGCCGGTCACGACGACGACGGGCAGCACGTAATGCAGGAGCCGGTCCGCCATCACCCAGGCAGCGGTCAGCCCGGCGGCTTCGGGAAAGCCCCCGAACGGGGTGAACTGGGCCAGGAAGACCAGCAGCATGGCCGCCAGGGTGGCGGTCCGGGCTGCCCGCCAGAGCCGTCCCCCGGCCATGGTCGAATCCATCAGCAGCGTCAGGCTCACCACAAAGACGAGCAGCGCGGCCTGCACCCCCGGGGCGCTGGCGTAGTTCCACCAGGCATGCGCGGGGGCCGCGCCATAGCCGGGCGCCGCCGGCACGGCGGTGATGCCGACGGCGAGGCCCACGACGGCCAGCAGGGCGGTCAGGCCGTGGAAGGCGGCGGCGACGTGGACCTCGTCATAGCGTCCCCGCCGCCGCTTCGTTGCCGCACTCGACGCACTCATGACCCGATCCTAGCCCGCGGGACGGCGTCAAGACAGGAGCGGACCGGCCACCCGAAGGTGACCGGTCCGCCGCCGATTCGTCGAATCAGATATTGAAGCCGAGGGCGCGCATCTGGTCGCGGCCGTCGTCGGTGATCCGCTCCGGACCCCACGGCGGCATCCATACCCAGTTGAGGCGCCACTCGTCCACCACGCCGTCCAGCGCCTGGCCGGTCTGCTCCTCGAGGACGTCGGTGAGCGGGCAGGCGGCGGTGGTCAGCGTCATGTCGATGAGCAGGGCACCGTCGTCGGCGTACTTCAGCCCGTACAGCAGGCCGAGGTCCACGATGTTGACGCCCAGCTCAGGGTCGATGACGTCCTTGAGCGCTTCCTCGACGTCCTCCAGGGACGTCTGCGGGGCATTGGCTTCTGTCATGATCAGGCCTTCGCTGCTGTCAGGTAGCGGTCGTAGCCCTCTTCTTCGAGACGGTCGGCCAGTTCGGGGCCGCCCTCTTCAGCGATGTGGCCATCCACGAAGACGTGCACGAAGTCGGGCTTGATGTAGCGCAGGATACGCGTGTAGTGGGTGATGAGCAGGGTGCCCATCGCGCCGCCGGCATGCACGCGGTTGTGGCCTTCGGAGACCACCTTGAGCGCATCCACGTCCAGGCCGGAGTCGGTTTCGTCCATGATGGCGAACTTGGGCTTGAACAGTTCGAGCTGGAGGATCTCCACGCGCTTCTTCTCGCCGCCGGAGAAGCCCTCGTTCACGTTGCGCTGGGCGAAGTCTGCGTCGATGCGCAGCTGGCTCATCGCTTCCTTGACGTCCTTGGTCCAGGTACGCAGCTTCGGGGCCTCGCCGTCGAGGGCGGTCTTGGCGGTCCGCAGGAAGTTGGTCATGGTCACGCCGGGCACCTCGACCGGGTACTGCATGGCCAGGAAAAGGCCGGCGCGGGCGCGCTCGTCAACGCTCATGGCCAGCACATCTTCGCCGTCCATGGTGATGGAGCCGGAGTCGACGTTGTAGCGCGGGTGTCCGGCGATGGTGGCCGCCAGGGTGGACTTGCCGGAACCGTTCGGGCCCATGATGGCGTGGATCTCGCCGGTGTTGATCGTCAGGGACACGCCCTTGAGGATCTGCTTGCTGCCCTGCTCGGTGTCGATGCTGACGTGCAGGTCCTTGATTTCAAGAGTAGACATCTGTCTGCTTTCTCCTTTGCGCCCGGTGCGGGCGGGCGCCGTTCACGTGATGGAAGTTCTTAGTTGAGGTCCGGGGCAGGCGCCCCGTTGAGGACGTTCGTGACGTCCACGTAGACACTGTCGCCATCGAGCGCCAGCGCGAACACCGGGACGGGTTCGAACGCCGGCAGGCTCAGCGGCTCGCCGGTGCGCAAATCGAACTGGGAACCGTGGCCCCAGCATTCGATCGCGCAGCCTTCGACGTCGCCTTCGGAGAGGGAGACGTCCGCGTGCGAACAGGTGTCCCCGATGGCGTGGAGTTCGCCCTCGGAGTCCCTGACGATGGCTACCGGGTAGTCATCGATCAGGATGCGCACTGCCTGGTTGACCTGTATGTCGGAGGCCTGGCACACCAGTTCGCCGCGCGGCGTCCCGCTCATCAGAGGTTGCCCGCCTCGAGTTCCCGCTCGAGCGCCGCATTGAGGCGCTCTTCGAGGGCGGGCACCCGGATCTGCTGAATGACCTCGTTGAGGAACCCGCGGACCACCAGGCGGCGGGCGACGTCCTGCGGGATGCCGCGCGCCATTAGGTAGAACAGGTGCTCGTCGTCGAAGCGGCCGGTGGTGCTGGCGTGGCCGGCACCTTCGATCAGGCCGGTCTCGATTTCGAGGTTCGGCACCGAGTCGGCGCGCGCGCCGTCGGTCAGCACCAGGTTCCGGTTTGCCTCGTAGCTGTCGGTGCCCTCGGCTTCCTTGCGGATCAGCACGTCGCCCACCCAGACGGTGTGCGCGTTCTTGCCCTGCAGGGCGCCCTTGTACAGCACCCGCGACTTGCAGTTCGGCACCGCGTGGTCCACGAACAGGCGGTGCTCAAGGTGCTGTCCGGCGTCGGCGAAGTAGAGGCCGTACATTTCCACATCGCCGCCGGTGGCGGTGAACCGGGTGGACGGCGTGACGCGGACCAGGTCGCCGCCCAGGCTGACGGTCACGTGCTTGAACTTCGCGTCGCGGCCCACGCGGGCCTGCTGCGAGGAGGCGTGAACGGCGTCGTCGGCCCATTCCTGCACCGAGACGACGGTGAGGTCGGCGCCGTCCTGCACGTCGATCTCCACGTTCTGCGAGACCGTGGCGCTGCCCTTGTGATCCAGCACGACGACGGCCTTGGAGAACTTTTCGGCCACGATGACCAGGTGCTGCGCGGACAGCTCGGTGCTGTTGCCTTCCACCACCACGGCGACGCCGGAGTCCAGCTGGGCCTCGGCCGGGATGGTCACCACTGTCGCTTCGCGGAAGGCCTCCCAGGCGGCGGCGGAGACGCGGTCCTCGGGGATGCCGGCGACGCCGATGCGGGCATCGGCACGGCCCACGGTCTCGACCAGGACGCCGGCCGGCAGCTCGGCGCCTTCGGGGCCGGTGACGGTGACGGCCGGGGCGGTACCGGTCAGCGCGTCGCTCTGCAGGCCGCGCAGGCGCTTGAGCGGCGTGAACCGCCAGTCTTCTTCGCGTCCGGTGAGCGGGCCGAAGTCTTCCGACTTGTACGAGGTCAGGCGGCCGGCGCGGGAGCTGTCCGGAACACCGACGCCGCCTCCGTGGCTGTGGCTCTTGGCGCTGTCGCCTGCCAGCGGGCCTGCGGCAGCGTTGGCCGGGGAGAGATTTTCGCCTTCCTCCGTGAATCCGTCGATGGCCGGAGCACCGATGCGTGCCTTCTCAGTGATCTCAGTCATTAACCTACGGATCCTTCCATCTGCAGTTCAATCAAGCGGTTCAGCTCGAGGGCGTATTCCATCGGCAGCTCGCGGGCGATCGGTTCGATGAAACCGCGCACGATCATGGCCATTGCTTCGTCTTCGGCCAGGCCGCGCGTCATCAGGTAGAACAGCTGCTCTTCGCTGACCCGGGACACGGTCGCCTCGTGGCCCATGGTGACGTCGTCCTCGCGGACGTCGATGTACGGGTACGTGTCCGAGCGCGAGATGGTATCCACCAGCAGGGCATCGCAGACCACGCTGTTCTTGGTGTTCTTCGCGCCCTCGCGCACCTGGACCAGGCCGCGGTAGGCCGAGCGGCCGCCGCCGCGCGCCACGGACTTGGCCACGATCGCGCTGGACGTGTTCGGCGCAATGTGGACCATCTTCGAGCCGGTGTCCTGGTGCTGGCCCGCACCGGCGAAGGCGATGGACAGCGTTTCGCCCTTGGCGTGCTCACCGGTGAGGTAGACCGCCGGGTACTTCATGGTGACCTTGGAGCCGATGTTGCCGTCGACCCACTCCATGGTGGCGCCCTCGTGGGCGATGGCCCGCTTGGTCACCAGGTTGTACACGTTGTTCGACCAGTTCTGAATCGTCGTGTACCGGACGCGCGCGCCCTTCTTCACGATGATCTCGACGACGGCGGAGTGCAGCGAGTCCGAGCTGTAGATCGGCGCCGTGCAGCCCTCGATGTAATGCACGTAGGAGTCTTCGTCGGCGATGATCAGCGTGCGCTCGAACTGGCCCATGTTCTCGGTGTTGATCCGGAAGTAGGCCTGCAGCGGGATATCGACGTGGACGCCCTTGGGGACGTAGACGAAGGAGCCGCCGGACCAGACGGCGGTGTTCAGCGAGGCGAACTTGTTGTCGCCCACCGGGATGACCGAGCCGAAGTACTCCTGGAAGATCTCCGGGTGTTCCTTCAGGCCGGTGTCGGTGTCCAGGAAGATGACGCCCTGGGCTTCCAGGTCTTCGCGCAGCTGGTGGTAGACGACCTCGGACTCGTACTGGGCCGCGACGCCGGAAACCAGGCGCTCACGCTCGGCCTCGGGGATGCCCAGCTTTTCGTAGGTGACCCGGATGTCCTCGGGCAGGTCCTCCCACGTCTTGGCCTGCTTCTCCGTGGACCGGACAAAGTACTTGATGTTGTCGAAGTCGATGCCGGACAGGTCGGCGCCCCAGGTGGGCATCGGCTTGCGGTCGAAGTACTTCAGGCCCTTCAAACGCAGGTCCAGCATCCACTGCGGCTCGCCCTTCTTGGCGGAGATGTCGCGGACCACTTCTTCGTTCAGACCGCGGCGGGCGTTGGCGCCGGCGGTGTCGGCGTCGGCCCAGCCGTATTCGTAGGTCCCGATGCCATGCAGCTCGGGGTTCTTTTCCAGGATTTCGGAAATGGTGGTGTCGGCTACATCGGTCGTCCCGACCGCGTTCCTCATGCTCTGATCCACTTGGTCCGTCATCACGGCCTCTCTTGCAGATTGATGGATACTCGTCTCGTGCCTGTCGCCGGTTCGACGGGTCGAACCGCAGACCTTGTTCGACCCACCGGGATGTGGGTCGTACACACATGTCCCCCGCTGGCCAGCGTGGACAGTCGCCTGACATCCACCCCGAGCAGCCGGGAAAAAACTTCGGTTTCGCTGTCGCAGAAATCCGGGAAATCCGCTGCCAGCTGCTGCACCGGGCAGTGCCCCTGGCACAGCTGAACGGCCAGCATGGTGCTGTGCGGCGCCTGGGTTCCCACCACGTTGGTGGACCCGACGAAGCCGTCGGCGCTCAGCGCCTCCGCCAGCGCCTTGGCCCGCTCTTCAATTCCGGGCCCTGCGGCCTCCACCACCGGGCGGTAGCGTTCTTCCATGTCCCGGTATCGGTTCCGCGCGAACTCAGCGACCGCCTCGCGGCCGGCAGCCTCGCCCAGGGCCGCCAATGCGGTGCGCGCAATATCCAGGTAGTCGTTGCCGAGGCGCGTCTGGCCCTGCCGGCTTAGAACGTACTTGCGGGCCGGGCGACCGGCACCGGTGGCCGAATTCGCGGTGAGCTTGACCTCGATCAGGCCCTTGCGGGACAGGGCATCCAGATGGCGCCGCACGGCCGCGGGCGTGAAGCCCAGTATCTCGCCGAGCCCGGCGGCGCTGACGGGTCCGTGTTCCAAAACGGCATTCAACACCCGGTCCCGGGTCCGCTCCTCGGACTCCGGTGCCTGGGCGCGCAAAGAAGCACTACTGGTCATGGAATACACAACACAATCATGACGTATTCTATTCCGCGCTACCAGTAAGGCAGGCCTTAGCGAAGCTTGCTCTGCGTCGACCGCTCTACGTCCCGTAGAATGTTCGGGTGCCTACCTCCGAACCCTGCCTGGACATCCAGGGACTCGTGAAAGATCTGGGACCGGTGGAGGCCCTGGACAACAAGATGATCCGCGTGATCGATGGGGTCCACATGCGCGCCTATCCCGGGCAGGTCACGGCCTTGCTCGGGCCCAACGGCGCGGGCAAGACCACCACCTTAGCCTGCGCGCAGGGCCTGATGCGCCCCAGCGGCGGGACGGTCCGCCTGCTCGGCCAGGATCCCTACCAGGCGGGAGCCGAGCTGCGCAGCCGGGTGGGCGTCATGCTGCAGGAAGGCGGCCTGCCGCAGGCCATCCGGCCGCTGGCCCTGCTCCAGCATGTTGCCGGGATGTACCGGGACGCCCGCAGCGTAGACGAACTGGCGGAGCGGCTGGGTATCAACGGCTTCGCCAACACACCCATCCGCAGGCTTTCCGGCGGCCAAAAGCAGCGGGTCGCGCTGGCCGCCGCCCTGGTCGGCGATCCGGAGGTCCTCTTTTTGGACGAACCGAGCGCGGGCCTGGATCCGCAGTCCCGGGCCGTGGTGTTCGACCTGATCCAGGAACTGCGGGCCGAGGGGCTGGGCATCATCCTCACCACGCACCTCATGGACGACGCGCAGCGGCTGGCCGACTATGTCTTCATCATCGATGCCGGCAGGACCGTGGTGCACGGCACGGTGGCCGAACTCACGGCGGCCACGGACGAGAGTGCCGGCGTCGAACGCCTGCTGACGTTCGATGCCGTCCCGGGCCTGTCCTTCGCCCTGCCCGAGCCGTTCGCCGCCGTCGAAAACGTTCCCGGCCGTTACATGGTGGCCGGCCACATAACCCCCGCGCTGCTGGCCGCCCTGGCGGCGGAGTGGGCGGCCCACAATGTCATGCCGGCCTCCATCCACATGGCACCGCGCTCACTGGAAGATGTCTTCCTCGATATTTCCGGGAAGGACCTGCGATGAGCGCCCCCGCCGCCTTGATCCGCCGGATCGCCCTGCAGGGCCGCTACGAGACGTTGGGCATGCTTCGCAACGGCGAGCAGTTGCTGATCGCCATCATCCTGCCGCTCCTGGCGCTCATCGGCCTGACCGTCACGCCGCTGCTGGACACCTTCACGGACGACAGGATCGCCATGGCCGCCCCGGGCGTCCTGGCCTTGTGCACGGTATCCACGGCCCTGACCGGCCAGGGAATCGCCACCGGCTTCGACCGCCGCTACGGGGTCCTCCGCTTCCTGTCCACCACGCCGTTGGGACAGAGCGGCCTGATCCTGGGAAAGATCCTCGCCGTGCTTGCCATCATGGTCATCCAGGTGGTGGTGGTGGGCGGGACAGCCCTCGTCTTCCTCGGATGGGAGCCCGCGCTCGGCGGCCTCCTGCCGGCGGCCGCCCAATTGGTGCTCGGTGCCGCGGCTTTCACCTCGCTGGGCCTTTTGATCGCCGGTACCGTCCGGCCGGAAGCCACGCTGGCGATCACCAACCTGCTGTGGGTGCTGTTGGCGGCGGCCGGGGGTATCCTCTTTCCGGTGGCCAGTTGGCCTGACGTTTTCGAGCCGGCCGCCCACGTGCTGCCCTCGACGGCCTTGGGCGACGCCCTGCGCAGCGCCCTGATCGACGCGCAGTTCAATCTCACCGCCTCAATCGTGCTGCTGGCCTGGACCGTAGTGGCCAGCCTTGCCGCCATCCGCTGGTTCAAATGGAGCTAAGTCAATGACCACCGCCACCCCGAAGTCCCGCGACCTCAAGGATCGGCTGCCCGTCTCGGTCACTCGAACCGTGCACGGGCTGGCCATCGCCTCGCTGGTATCGCAGATGGGCATCATCATCACCGGCGGCGCCGTGCGGCTGACCAAGTCCGGCCTGGGCTGCTCCGAGTGGCCCAACTGCGTGCCCGGTTCGATGACGCCGACGCCGGAGATGGGCATCCACGGGCTGATCGAATTCGGCAACCGCACGCTGACGTTCATCCTGGTCATTATCGCCGTGGCCATGCTCGTGTCGCTGTGGCGGATGCGCCGTTCGCACCGCACCCTGTTCGGCCTGGCGGTGGCCCTGCTGTGCGTCATTCCGGTGCAGGCCCTGATCGGCGGCATTACCGTGTGGACCGACCTTAACCCGTGGGTGGTGAGCCTGCACTTCCTGGCCTCGGCGGCACTCGTGGCCGTGGCCACGCTGCTGGTGAACCGCACCGGCATGTACCTGCGCGGCCGCTCCGCCGTGGCAGTTGCTCCGGTCCCGCGCATCCAGGCAACCCTGGGCTGGACCATCGCCGCTACCTCCGCTGCCTCCATCGTGCTGGGCACGATCGTGACCGGCACCGGCCCGCATGCCGGCGACGCCAGTGCCCCGCGGCACGACTTCAGCGCCGACCTGGTCACGCGGATCCACGTGGTGCCGGTCTACCTGCTGGTCGCGGCCATAGTGCTGGCGCTGGTGCTAGCCTACCGCCGCGCCACCTCCCCGCAACTGCGCACCGCCCTTTGGTGGCTGGCCGCCGTGGTCGTGCTGCAAGGCGGCATCGGTTACCTCCAGCACTTCACCGGCCTGCCCGTCGGCCTCGTGCTGCTGCACATGCTCGGGTCCGCCCTGCTGACCGTCGCGGCCACGAACGTCTGGGACCGTTCGACGGGCAAGTTCCCGCTCTAGTCCGGCCCGGCGGCGGGCAAGTTCCCGCTCTAGTCCGCCGGTCGGCGGGCAAGTTCCCGCTCTAGTCCGGCCGGGCGGCGAAGCCGCCGCTACTGTCCTGCCGGCGCCCGGTCAGCCGGGCGGAACGCCTCGATATCCTCCAGGAGGCGCGCGAGTTCGCGGCGGCTGCTCCCGGGCAATGGGTGCAGCGGCAGCCGCGGATCGCCCGCATCGATCCCGGCGGCCCTCGCCAGCGAGTAGAGATTGCTGAGTGGGCGCAGCGACGCGAAATAGGCCATGAGCGGGGCCAACGCGGCCCGTGCCGCGGCCGCGGTTTCCTCATCTCCGGCCAGCACCGCGTCGCGCAGCACCCGGTAATGCGCCGGCAGCACGGCAATCGGCCCGCCGTGCCAGGCATCGGCCGCGAAGCCGGCGTCGGCGATCAGCGCGTCGCCGCTCATGCCGTGGCTGAAGTCGCCGGCCTCGACCGGGAGCAGGCCGCGGAGTTCTTCATATCGTCCGCGGAATACTTCGGCGGAGGGTGCCGATTCTTTCACGGCCACGATGTTGGGTTCCGCGGCCAGCTCGGCCACGAGCTCCAGGCTGAAGCTGAACTGCGTGGTGCGGGGATTGCTGTACAGGCAGACGGGGAGGCCGGACCGGCGGGCGGCCGTAACACACTGGGCCGCCACTTCCTCGTCCGTCAGTGGATAGTAGGACACCGTGGAAACCAGGAGGCCGTCGGCACCGGCCCCGTGGGCGTCGTCAATGTTCTGCAGGAGTTCACGGGTGCCCACCGCGCTCACGCCGACGCACACCGGCAGCCCGGGCCGGACCGCCTTAACCGCCTCCACCGCCGCCGTGACGACGACCCGTCGTTCCGCGCGGTCCAGATACGCGAAGTTTCCCGAACTGCCCAGCACCGTGATCGCGTCGACGGGCGCCTCGCTCACGGCCGCGATATGGCGGATCAGCTCCGGAAGGTTGACGCCGCCGTCGTGATGGAAGGGGGTCACCGGATAGGCAATCAGGCCGCGGAAGGGATTCATGCCGCAATCTTAGGGCAGCAGGGCCGCCCCCGCAGGGCTCGGCACGGGCAGCAGGGCCCCCGGCGCACCGCCGGGAGGCAGCAGGCCGGCGTCGGGCGCATTGCGCCTAACCGAAGACGGGACCGCCGATAAAGGGATCCAGGGCCAGGGCCAGGAACAGCACCGTGAGGTAGCTGATGGAACCATGGAACACGCGCATGGCGCTCTTGTTCGTGACGGCGGTGCTTTCGGTTCCGCGCTTGGTCAGCGCGTAGAGCCGGTGCGATTCGTAGACGAACCAGGAACCGCTGAGCAGTGCCACGATGGTGTAGACCCAGCCGGCGCCGCCGACCGGAGCCAGCAGCAGCGAGCAGACCAGGGTGGCCCAGGCATAGAGGACAACCTGCACGGAGACCTGCCGTGCGCTGGCGATCGCGCCGAGCATCGGCACGTTGGCCGCGTTGTAGTCGTCGCTGTATTTCATGGACAGCGGCCAGTAGTGCGGAGGCGTCCACAGGAAGATGACCATGAACAGGATCACCGCCGGCCACGCCACCGTGTTGGTCACCGCGGCCCAGGCGATGAGCACGGGGAAGCACCCGGCGGCGCCGCCCCAGACGATGTTCTGCGAGGTGCGGCGCTTGAGGATCAGCGTGTAGATCACGACGTAGAAGAAGATCGCGCCGACGCCCAGCATGCCGGCCAGCGGATTCGCCCCGAACCAGAGGAGCGCCACGGCCACCACGGCGAGCACCCAGGAGAACACCAGCGCCTCGCGCGGAGTCAGTTCCCCGGTCACGAGCGGGCGGTTTTCGGTCCGGTGCATGAGCTTGTCCATGTCCCGGTCGATGTAGCAGTTAAAGGACCCGGCCGCACCGGCGGCGAGGGCACCGCCGACCATCGTGGCAGCCATCAGCCAGAGGTCGGGGAAACCGCCCTGGGCGAAGATCATGGTGGGCAGGGTGGTCACCAGCAGAAGTTCCATCACGCGGGGCTTCGTGAGCGACAGGTAGGCCTTGGCCTTGCGCGAGAAGCCGGGCTTGGCCGGAACGGCCAACGCCTGGTCCGGAACGGTCTGGATATTCAAGGAAAAACCACTCAGTTCTGCTGGAGTTCGTCTGACACACGAAAGCGCCCAGCCGTTAAGGACGGGCCAAGGTGCACCTACATCATACTCCTTCTATGTCTCGTAGAAACCGGTTTCCTGCCCGTGGAAACCGGTGTCGCCTGCCCCCGCCGAAACCCGCGCGGGCCGGGGGCGGCCGCCGGCGTCAAACAGTGACCGCTGTGACTGCTGGCACTGCACCACGTCCTGCGCATTGCAGACGCAACGGATAGAGTGGGGAAGGAGCGCCAATCCGCGGTTATGGGCGCAACAAGCTTGAGGCAGCAACAACGGCGAATGGCCCAATCGGTCCGCGGCCACGGCTGTTTTCCGGACCGTCGGCTGCCGCTTAGACGTAGATCAGAAAGGGGCCCACCCGGTGCCACACATGGAAGATCAGGAATTGTCCTGGACATCGCTGGACCAGCGGGCGGTGGACACGGTGCGTGTCCTCGCGGCGGATGCAGTCGAGAAGGTCGGCAACGGCCACCCCGGCACCGCCATGAGCCTGGCCCCGGCCGCGTACCTGATCTTCCAGAAGTTCATGCGCCACGACCCCACCGATCCGCACTGGGTGGGCCGCGACCGGTTCGTCCTCTCCCCCGGCCACACCTCGCTGACGCTGTACATCCAGCTGTTCCTCTCCGGCTACGGCCTGGAACTGGAGGACCTGAAGGCGCTGCGGACCTGGGGATCGCTCACGCCGGGCCACCCGGAGTACAAGCACACCCCGGGTGTCGAGATCACCACCGGCCCGCTGGGCCAGGGGCTCGCCTCCGCCGTCGGCTTCGCCTATGCGCAGCGCCGCACCCGCGGCTTGTACGACGCCGATGCTGCCGCCGGCGAGAGCCCGTTCGACCACACGGTCTGGGTGATCGCGTCCGACGGCGACCTGCAGGAGGGCGTCACGTCTGAGGCCTCCTCCCTGGCCGGCCATCAGGAGCTGGGCAACCTGGTGGTGCTCTACGACGACAACAAAATCTCGATCGAAGACGACACCGACATCGCCTTCAGCGAAGACGTGCTCAAGCGGTACGAGGCGTACGGCTGGCACACCCAGCGGGTCGACTGGACCGAGACCGGCGAATACGTCGAAGACGTCCCGGCCCTGTTCGAGGCCTTGAAGGCCGCGAAGGCCGAGACTTCCCGGCCCTCGATCATCTCGCTGCGCACCATCATCGGCTGGCCCGCCCCCAAGAAGCAGAACACCGGCAAGATCCACGGCTCCGCCCTGGGTGCCGAGGAGGTCGCCGCCGTCAAGGAGGTGCTCGGCTTCAATCCGGAGCAGCATTTCGCGGTCGAGCCGGAGGTCCTGGATCACGCCCGGCAGGTGGCCGCGCGCGGCAAGCAGGCCCGCGCGGACTGGGAGACCGGCTACCAGACGTGGCGCGAGGCCAACCCGGAGAACGCCGCGCTGCTGGACCGTGTGCAGGCGTCCGAGTTGCCGGAAGGCTGGGAGGCGGCGCTGCCCGAATTCCCGGCCGGCAAGGACGTCTCGACCCGGGCCGCCTCCGGCAAGGTGCTCAACGCCATCGGCCCGGTGCTGCCGGAGCTGTGGGGCGGTTCGGCGGACCTGGCCGAGTCCAACAACACCACGATCGAAGGCTCCCCGTCGTTCGTTCCCGAGTCGCGGCAGACCGATATGTGGTCCGGCGGGCCGTACGGCAGGGTGCTGCACTTCGGCATCCGCGAGCATGCGGCCGCTTCCATCGTGAACGGCATTGTGCTCAGCTCCAACACCCGCGCCTTCTCGGGCACGTTCCTGATCTTCAGCGACTACCAGCGGCCGGCCATCCGGCTGGGCGCCCTGATGGGCGTTCCCTCCATCTATGTGTGGACGCACGATTCCATCGGGCTGGGTGAAGACGGACCGACCCACCAGCCGGTGGAGCAGCTGGCAAGCCTGCGTGCCATTCCGGGCCTCGACGTCGTCCGCCCGGCCGATGCCAACGAGGTGGCGCAGGCCTGGAAGGCCGTGCTGGAGAACCACAGCAACCCGGCCGGCATCGTGCTCACCCGACAAAACCTGCCCGTCTACGAGCGCGGCGAGAACGGCTTCGCCTCCGCCGAGAACGTGGCAAAGGGCGCCTACGTGTTGGCCGAGGCGCAGTCCGGCGGCACGGACACGACGCCGCAGGTGATCCTGCTCGCCACCGGTTCCGAGGTGCAGCTGGCCGTCCAGGCCCGCGAAACGCTGCAGGCCGACGGCATCGCCACCCGCGTGGTCTCCGTCCCCTGCCTCGAGTGGTTCAACCGGCAGGACCCCGCCTACCGCGAGTCCGTACTCCCGGCCGGCATCAAGGCCCGCGTGTCGGTTGAAGCCGGCATCGCGCAGTGCTGGGACGGACTGGTCGGCGACGCCGGCCGCAGCGTGTCCCTGGAGCACTACGGCGCCTCCGCCGACTACAAGACCCTGTTCCGCGAATTCGGACTCACGGCCGAGGCTGTTGTCGAGGCCGCCCGCGACTCGCTCTCCCAGACCACCGATTCCTAAGGAGGACGCAATGTCCAACCCGAATACCCAGGCACTCTCCGACGCGGGCGTTTCCATCTGGCTCGACGACCTTTCGCGGGAGCGGATCAATTCCGGGACCCTGAAGGCCCTGATCGACGAACGGAACGTGGTGGGCGTCACCACCAACCCCTCCATCTTCGCCGCCGCCCTGCAGGACGGCCGCAGCTACGAAGCGCAGGTCCAGCAACTGGCCGCCGACGGCGCGGACGTGGATACGGCGGTCTTCGCCATCACCACGTCCGACGTGGCCGAGGCCTGCGACCTGTTCTCCCCGCTCGCCGCCGATACGGAGGGCGTGGACGGCCGCGTGTCGATTGAGGTGGATCCGCGGCTGGCCCGTGACGCGCACGGCACGGCCGCCGAGGCGCAGCATCTGCACAAGGCCGTGGGCCGCACCAATGCCTTCATCAAGATCCCGGCGACCAGCGAAGGCCTGGAGGCCATCACCGAGACCCTCGCGCTCGGCATCAGCGTCAACGTGACGCTGATCTTCTCGCTGCAGCGCTACCGCGAAGTGATCAACGCCTTCATGCTGGGCCTGGAGCAGGCCAAGGAAAACGGCAAGGACCTGTCGACCATCCACTCGGTGGCTTCGTTCTTCGTCTCCCGCGTCGATACCGAGATCGACAAGCGCCTGGACGCCGCCGGGTCCGCGGAGGCGGCCGCGTTGAAGGGCAAGGCCGGCGTCGCCAACGCCCGCCTGGCGTACCAGATCTACGAGGAGCAGTTCGCGACCGAACGCTGGCAGGTGCTGGCCGCCGCCGGCGGCCGGCCGCAGCGGCCGCTGTGGGCCTCCACCGGCGTGAAGAACCCGGACTACCCGGACACCCTGTACGTCACCGAACTGGTGGCCCCGAACGTGGTCAACACCATGCCGGAGCCGACGCTGGAAGCCCTCGCCGACCACGGGAAGGTCGAGGGAGACCGGGTCACCGGCACCTACGCGGAAGCGAACAAGGTGCTCGACGACATCGCGCAGGCCGGAATTTCCTATAACGAGGTGGTGGAGCTGCTCGAGGAGGAGGGCCTGGAGAAGTTCGTGGCCAGCTGGCAGCAGTTGCGGGAGACCGTCCAGAACGCCCTCGACTCGGTGCACGGAGCCCGGCAGTCATGAGTTCGCTGGCTTTCGAAGCGTCGGGAGCCGCACTGGCCGCCGTCCGCCGTCATATCGGCACCCTGGTGGAGGACCGCGTCGCGTCCCGCATCGCGACGCAGGACAACACCCTGTGGGGCCCGGAGGCAGAAGCCGAGGCGGCCGTCCGCCTGGGCTGGGTCGATGCGGCGGCGCTGTCCCGGCCGCTGGTTCCGGAGATCCTGGAGCTGCGCAAGGAGCTTGCGGCCGAGGGCGTGACGCGATTTGTGCTGGCCGGGATGGGCGGCTCCTCGCTGGCGCCCGAAGTGATCGCCAATACCGCCGGCGTGGAGCTCACCGTGCTCGACAGCACGGATCCCCAGCAGGTGGGTGCCGCGCTGGCCGAACGGCTGGCCGACAGCGCCATCATCGTGTCCTCCAAGTCCGGTTCCACGCTGGAAACCGATTCGCAGCGCCGTGTCTTCGAGCAGGCTTTTGCCGACGCCGGGTTGGACGCCGCCTCGCGCATCATCGTGGTCACCGATCCCGGCTCCCCGCTGGATGAGGCGGCGCGGGAAGCCGGGTACCGTGCGGTGTTCAACGCCGACCCCAACGTCGGAGGACGGTACTCCGCGCTGACCGCGTTCGGGCTGGTCCCTGCCGGACTGGCCGGCGTGGACATCGAGAGGCTGCTCGACGACGCCGAAGAGGCCGCCGAGGTGCTCTCCGAGGATTCCGCCGACAACATGGCCCTGGCTCTGGGCGCCGCGCTGGCCGGCACGGAGCCGCTGCGCAACAAGGTAGCCATCGCCGACGACGGTTCCGGAATCGTCGGCTTCGCGGACTGGGCCGAGCAGTTGATCGCCGAGTCCACCGGCAAGCTGGGAACCGGACTGCTGCCGGTGGTGGTCAACGCCGGCGACCCGGAGACCGTCTCGGGAGCCAAGGATGTGCTGGTGGTCCGGCTGGTCTCCCCCGATCACGAGGTGACGGTCGGAGCCGACGAGGTTGCCGTCGGCGGGAGCCTGGGCAGCCAACTGCTGCTGTGGGAATACGCCACGGCGGTGGCCGGCCGCCTGCTGGGCATCAACCCCTTCGACCAGCCGGACGTCGAGGCGGCGAAGGCCGCGGCACGCGGACTGCTGGACGAACGCCCGGCCGCGGCGCTGCCCGACTTCACCGACGGCTCCGTCCAGGTGCGCGGCAGCGGCCTGGCCATGGGTGCGTCGCTGGACGACGCGCTGCGCGGCCTGCTGAGCCAACTGGGGCCGGACGGCTACGTGAGCGTGCAGGCCTACCTTGACCGCTTCGGCCAGGCCGAGTTGGAACGCATCCGGCCCCTGCTGGCCGAGGCGACCGGACGGCCCGTCACCTTCGGCTGGGGCCCGCGGTTCCTGCACTCCACCGGGCAGTTCCACAAGGGCGGGCCGGGCATCGGGGTCTACCTGCAGCTGACCGGCGAGGCCGCGACGGACATCCCCATTCCGGGACGCGAGTTCAGCTTCGGCGAACTGATCGATGCCCAGGCCGCCGGCGACGCCAACGTGCTGCGGGAGGGCGGCCGCCCCGTCCTGCGCCTGCATTTGGCCGACCGGGCCGCCGGTGTGCGCCAGGTGATGGACGCGGTGTCCCGACTGGGTGGAAAGCAGTAATGGCCCCTTCCGAACGACGGCGGCGTCAGGTCAACCCGCTCCGGGACCCGCGCGACCGCCGGCTCGACCGCATTGCCGGCCCCTGTTCCCTGGTGCTGTTCGGGGTCACCGGAGACCTTGCCCGCAAGAAGCTCATGCCGGCGGTGTACGACCTGGCCAACCGCGGGCTGCTGCCGCCGAGCTTCGCGCTGGTCGGTTTTGCCCGCAGGCCGTGGGACGACGACGAGTTCGCGGCCCAGGTGAAGGAATCCGTGCAGCGGCATGCCCGCACCCCGTTCCGCGAGGACATCTGGACGCATCTGGCGGCGGGCATCCGGTTCGTCCAGGGCGCCTTCGACGACGAGGATGCCTTCGAGCAGCTCCGCGGCACCCTGGAAGAGCTCGACGAGCAGCGCGGGACGCAGGGCAACCACGCGTTCTACCTCTCGATTCCGCCCAAGGCCTTCGAGCAGGTGTGCAAGATGCTCTCCTCGCACGGTCTGGCCCAGGCGCCCGAGGAAGCAGACGGCATGCCCTGGCGGCGGGTTGTCATCGAGAAGCCCTTCGGGCATGACCTTCAGTCCGCACGCGAACTGAACAACATCGTCGAATCGGTCTTCCCGCCGGACGCGGTGTTCAGGATCGACCACTATCTGGGCAAGGAGACGGTCCAGAACATCCTGGCCCTGCGCTTCGCCAATCAGCTGTTCGAGCCGCTCTGGAACGCGAACTACGTGGACCACGTGCAGATCACCATGGCGGAAGACATCGGCATCGGCGGCCGCGCAGGCTATTACGACGGCGTCGGGGCGGCGCGCGACGTCATCCAGAACCACCTGCTGCAGTTGCTCGCCCTGACCGCCATGGAGGAACCCATTTCCTTCAACGCCGAGGACCTGCGGACGGAAAAGGAAAAGGTGCTGGCCGCCGTCAAGCTCCCCGAGGACCTGTCGGCCCATTCGGCCCGCGGCCAGTACACCGGCGGGTGGCAGGGCGGTGAGAGGGTGGCCGGCTACCTGGAGGAAGAAGGTTTCAACCCGGATTCGGTCACCGAGACCTATGCGGCGCTGCGGCTGGACATCCACACCCGGCGCTGGGCCGGCGTGCCGTTCTACCTGCGTGCCGGCAAGCGCCTTGGCCGCCGGGTCACGGAGATTGCGGTGGTGTTCAAACGCGCGCCGAATCTGCTGTTCCCCAACCACCACGAGGACGACTTCGGCCAGAACGCGGTGGTGATCCGTGTCCAGCCCGATGAAGGAGTCACCATGCGCTTCGGGTCCAAGGTGCCCGGCACGCAAATGGAGGTCCGGGACGTCACCATGGACTTCGGCTACGGGCACGCGTTCACCGAGTCGAGTCCCGAGGCCTACGAACGGCTGATCCTGGACGTACTGCTCGGCGAGCCGCCGCTGTTCCCCCGCCACCAGGAAGTCGAGCTGTCCTGGAAGATCCTGGACCCGTTCGAGGAGTACTGGGCCAACAGCCGTACCCGGCCGGAACCCTACTCCCCCGGCAGCTGGGGACCGGCGTCGGCCGATGAGCTGCTGGCCCGCGACGGACGCACTTGGAGAAGGCCGTGATCAAAGAGCTCAAGGACACCACCACATCGAAGGTCTCCAAGGAAATCGTGGCCATGCGGGAACAAGGCGGCGTTGTGGCCCTGGGGCGTGTGCTGACCCTGGTGGTCGTGACCTCGCTCGGGTACGAAGAAGAGGCCATCTTCGCCGCCAACGCCGCGAGCCGGGAACATCCCTGCCGGATCATCGCCCTGGTCGACGCCGGGTCGGAGGCGGAGACCAAGCTGGATGCCCAGATCCGGGTCGGCGGCGACGCCGGAGCGGCCGAGGTGGTGGTGCTGTACGGCTACGGCCAGCTGGCAGCCGAGAGCGAGTCCCTCGTGGCCGCGCTGCTGCTGCCCGACGCCCCGATCGTCGCCTGGTGGCCGCACGGCATGCCGAAGGATGCTTCGCGCACGTCCATCGGCCGGATTGCGCACCGCCGCATCACGGATTCAGACAAGGAGCCGGACCCGCAGCAGGCGCTGTTCAGCCTGCGCGAGACTTATACCGCCGGCGACACGGACCTGGCCTGGACGCGGCTGACCAGTTGGCGCGTGCAGCTGGCCGCCGTCTTTGACCAGCTGGAACCTGCCCCGGTCACCTCGGTTGCCGTGGAGGGCGCCTCGGACTCCCCCAGCACCGTCCTCTTGGCGGCGTGGCTGACGCTGGCACTGAACGCGCCGGTGACCATCGTGGAGGACACTGCGGGGACCGGCATCAGGGGCGTGCGCATTTCACGGACGACCGGCGACATCCGGATCCTGCGTCCCGGCCCGTCCGTGGCCGAACTGATCATGCCCGGCCTGCCGGTGCAGCGTATTACGCTGCCGCGCCGCCCGCTGGAGGAATGCCTGGCCGAGGAACTGCGCCGGCTGGACCCGGACGAAGTGTTCGGCGAGGTGCTGATACACGGATTGCCCCGAACCAATTTGAGGAGCGTGCGCCGCAGTGACCGCTGAACCACACGTCATCGTCCACCCCGACACCACCGCCGTCGCCGGCTCGGTGGCCCGGAGGCTGGTGGAGCGTCTGGCGGCGGCCCAAGCCGCCCGCGGCGACGCCACGGTGGTGCTCACCGGCGGCAGCCTGGGCATCAACACCTTGAAGGCGGTAGCCGCCGTCGATACCCCCGCCGGCTTCGATTGGTCCAAGGTGAACATCTGGTGGGGCGACGAGCGGTTCGTCCCCAAGGACAGCCGCGACCGCAACGAACGGCAGGCACGCGAAGCGCTGCTGGACGCGCTCCCCCTGGACCCGGCCCGGGTGCACCCCTTCGGGGCCGCCGGAGAACACGCCGACCCCCACGCGGCCGCCGTGGCCTATTCCGCGGCGCTGCGCCAGGCCGCGGCCGAGGAGGGCACCAGCGGCCCGGTGCCGAGGTTCGACGTGCTGCTGCTGGGCGTCGGGCCGGATGCGCACATCGCCTCGTTGTTCCCCGAGATGGGCGGCATCCGCGAGGAAGAGCGGTCCGTGATCGGCGAGACCGATGCGCCGAAACCACCTCCGGAGCGCGTGTCCCTGACGCTCCCGACGATCAACTCCGCGGACGAAGTCTGGCTGGTGGTGGGCGGCCAGGACAAGGCCGGCGCCGTGGGACTCGCCCTCGCCGGCGCCAACCCGGTGCAGGTTCCCGCCGCCGGTGCCCGCGGGCGCAAACGCACCGTGTGGCTGCTGGACCGGGACGCCGCGTCCAAGCTGCCCGACGCACTGCTGTCCGCGGCCGAGAGAGGCGACGGCTGACAGCAGTTGCTCCGGGCGGCGGCCGGGCCGGCGGGTTCGACCGCTAGCGCGCCTCCCGACGCCGGCGCCGCAACTTCTCGAGCGCCTGTTCAACCACGGCCTCCGCCTCGTCAGGGCTGCGCCGTTCCTTCGCATACTCCAGATGGCTCTTGTAGGGCTCGTCGCTGCTGCGGGCGTCGGTGACGTACGCGCCCGGTTCCCTGGCCGCCGTCTGGCCGCAGTGCGGGCAGTCCCAGGACGGCGGGATGTCGGCTTCGCTCAGATTGGCGAAGACCGGCGTGGTCTCGTGTCCCTTCGGACACCAATACGTGACGGGAACCTTGGTCACCGGAACTACCGTCCGCCCGGTCACGGCCTGCCAGCCTGCGAGCCCGGCACCCGATTCGGAGCCCACCCGGACCGCGCGGAAAGAATTCGACGGATCAACCATGTTTGCTCCCCCGCTGAGAAGAATCGATGCCCCCTGCATCGGGCACCAGTCTACGGGTCGAACAGCGAAGGGTTAAGGGGTTGGGCCAAGTCGTCGGCCCGCCGGTCCCGGACAGCGGAGCCGGGAGCGGAGCCGGGAGCGGCGCCGGGAGCGGCGCCGGGCCCCGGAAGCGTCGGTCAGGATTCCGCGCTGAAACGCATCATGAGGCCCAGGGCCACGATGACCGTGCCCCAGACCAGCCCCAGGACCACCGTGAACCGGTTGAGGTTGCGCTCCGCGACGCCGGACGATCCCAGGCTGGTGGTCATGCCGCCGCCGAACATGTCGGACATGCCGCCGCCGCGCCCCTTGTGGAGCAGGATGAGCAGGGTCAGCAGCAGGCTCGTGATGCCGAGCAGGATTTGCAGCGTGATCTTCAGAGCTTCCACAGTGGCCTTTCGTCAGCTGTCGGGATATCCCAGTGGCGGGCAGACATCACTTTGTCAGCAGGTGTTGTTCGAACCTGACAATATTAGCAAATTCGCCTGCATCCAGGCTGGCGCCACCGACCAACACGCCGTCCACGTCGCGCTCGTTCAGGATCGCGGCCGCGTTCGCCGCCTTCACGGAGCCGCCGTAGAGCAACCGCACCCCGGCCGCCACGCTGTCATCGAAGAGGACGGCCATCTCCGCGCGGATGGCGGCGCACATCTCCTGGGCGTCCTCGGGACCGGCCACTTCCCCGGTGCCGATCGCCCACACCGGTTCGTAGGCGATGACCAACCAGGCGGCCTGACCGGCGTCCAGGCCTGCCACATCGGCCCGCAACTGACCCAGCGTGTGCTCCACATGGTTCCCGGCCTGGCGCACCGCGAGGCCTTCGCCGACGCACAGCACCGGGGTCAGCTTGTGCCGGTAGGCCGCCTTCAGCTTCCCGTTGAGCAACGTGTCGTCCTCGCCGTGGATCTCGCGCCGCTCGGAATGCCCGACCAGCACGTACCGGCAGCCCAGCTTGGCCAGGAACTGCCCGGAGATGTCACCGGTGTAGGCGCCGGCGTCGTGCGGCGAGAGGTCCTGGGCGCCGTAAACCAGCTTCAGATCGTCCCCATTGACCAGCGTCTGCACGCCGCGCAGATCGGTGAACGGCGGGAACACGGCGACCTCGACCCGGGCATAGTCGTGCCGGGCATCGCTGAGCGTCCACGCCAGTTTCTGCAAGAGGGTGATGCCCTGGACATGGTCCATGTTCATCTTCCAGTTGCCGGCGATCAGCGGGGTGCGGTCGAACTTTCCGTTGGTCGAGCTGGTCACTGAGGTCTCCATCTGTCGGGGGCGCCGCGGTGGACGCCGTGCTGAGCGGTGTGGCGGGGCAATCCGGAGGCGCCGCGCGGCGGCGCGGGCCTGGGCGATGCCGGCATCTCCTGCCGTCGGGGGCAGGAGATGCCGCTCGATCAGTTCTCCAGTGCCGCCAGGCCGGGCAGGGTCTTGCCCTCGAGGTATTCGAGGCTGGCGCCGCCGCCGGTGGAAATGTGTCCGAAGGCGCCGTCGTCAAAGCCGAGGGCACGCACAGCGGCGGCGGAATCGCCTCCGCCGACGACGGTGAAGCCGTCGCTGCCGGTGAGGGCCTTGGCGACCGTGCGGGTGCCGTTGGCGAAGGCGGCGAACTCGAACACGCCCATCGGTCCGTTCCAGAAGACGGTGTTCGCCGAGTGGATCTGGTGGGCGAAGGCCTCGGCCGACTCCGGGCCGATGTCCAGGCCGATGCCGGCGGAGCCAAACGATGCCGACTCGATGCTGTCCGCCGGGACCACTTCCCAGGCCGCATCGGCGGCAAACTTCTCGGCGACCACGATGTCGGTCGGCAGGATGAACGTGCAACCCAGTTCCTTGGCGCGTGCCAGATAGCCGCGCACGGTGTCCAGTTGGTCCTGCTCCAGCAGGCTGGAACCGACCTTGTAGCCCTGGGCCGCCAGGAAGGTGAAGACCATGCCGCCGCCGACCAGCAGGTAGTCGGCCTTGCCCAGCAGGTTCTCGATCACGGCCAACTTGTCCGAGACCTTGGATCCGCCCAGGACCACCACATACGGCCGCTGCGGCGCCTCGGTAAGCTTGTTCAGGACCTGGAGCTCCGTCCGCACGAGGTCGCCCTGGTAGGCCGGAAGCCGGCGGGCAATGTCGAAGACCGAAGCATGCTTGCGGTGGACGGCACCGAAGGCGTCGTCGACGTAGGCTCCGTCGGCGCCGGTCAGGGCGGCGAGTTCGGCGGCGAAGGCCTCCCGGTCGGCGTCGTCCTTGCTGGTTTCCCGGGGATCGAACCGCACGTTCTCCACCACCAGCACTTCCCCGTCCTGCAGCCGCGCGGCCGCCTCCCGGGCGGCCGGGCCCACCGTGTCCGCGGCGAACTTGACCGTAACCGGCGCCAGTTCCTTCAGCCGGGCGACGGCGGGGCGCAGCGAGAACTTCTCCTCGGGTGCGCCCTTGGGGCGGCCGAGGTGGGCCGTCACGACCACCCGCGCCCCGGCTTCCGCGAGCTTGACGATGACCGGCAGGGACGCCCGGATCCGCCCGTCGTCGGAGACCGCCAGGTCCGGGAGTTCGCCCTCCAAGGGGACATTCAGGTCCGAGCGGACCAACACGTGGCGTCCGCGGACCCCGGCGGCCAGCAGGGCATCAAGAGAATGTGCAGTCATTTCTTCCTTCGTGCGGAGGACGGGACGGGCGGGACCTAGGCCAGCTTCGAGGCGATCAGAGCCGTCAGGTCCACCAGGCGGTTGGAGTAGCCCCACTCGTTGTCGTACCAGCCAACAACTTTCACCTGATTACCCATTACCTTAGTCAGTCCCGAGTCGAAGATCGAAGACGCCGGGTCTGTGACGATATCCGAGGACACGATGGGGTCCTCCGTATACGTGATGATCCCGGCCCAGTGCGGGTCGCCGGCGGCCTCCTTGAACGCCGCGTTGACCTCTTCGACGTCGGTTTCGCGGGACACGGTGACGGTCAGGTCGGTCATCGAGCCCGTCGGCACCGGCACCCGGACCGCGAAACCGTCCAACTTGCCCTGCAGTTCCGGCAGGACCTGCCCGATGGCCTTCGCCGCGCCGGTTGATGTCGGCACCAGGTTGATGGCCGCCGCCCGGGCGCGCCGCAAGTCCCGGTGCGGCCCGTCCTGCAGGTTCTGGTCGGCGGTGTAGGCGTGGATGGTGGTCATGAGGCCGTGCTCGATGCCGAACTTCTCGTGGAGCACCTTCGCCATGGGCGCGAGGCAGTTCGTGGTGCAGGAGGCGTTCGAAATCAGGTGGTGGGAACCGGCGTCGTACTCGCCGTCGTTGACGCCCATCACGATGGTGATGTCCTCGTCCTTGGCCGGAGCCGAGATCAGGACTTTCTTCGCCCCGGCGTCGAGGTGCTTCCGGGCGCCGCCGCCCTTGTTGAACCTGCCGGTGGATTCGATCACGATGTCGACGCCGAGGTCGCTCCACGGCAGCGCGGCGGGTTCCTTTTCGGACAGGACGCTGACCTTCCGGCCGCCGACGATCAGGTTGCCGGCATCCACCTCGACCGTTTCTGCCAGCACGCCGAGCACGCTGTCGTATTTGAGCAGGTGGGCCAGGGTATGCGCATCGGTCAGGTCGTTGACCGCCACGACCTCCAGATCCGTGTCTTGCGCCAGGACGGCGCGGAAGTAGCTGCGGCCGATCCGGCCGAATCCGTTGATTCCAACTCGAGTAGTCATGAGCCTCTACCTCGTGGATGGGCCGTGACCGGAAGGGCTCCCCCGGTCCGTGCCCTTGTTGTTGGCCTGCTGGCCGGGTGGTCAGCGCGGAAGCGCCGGTGCGGGCGGCGGCGAAGCGGGCGGCGACGTCGGCCCGGTGGACGGTACCGGCGCGGTGTCCGCCGCCCCGGCCCCGTGGCTGGCATGCATGAAGTCGTTCAGTTCCATGATCCTCGCCCGGACGCGCCGTTCCAAGGCCGCGCAACCGTGGCCGGGGTGCAGTTCGTGCGTGCCCATGGTTCCCTCCAAACTGACGTGCCGTGCCTAGTCGTCCAGCATCTCCGGCGTCACGTTGGCTTCGGTCCCCGGGATGCGCAGCTCCAGCGCCCGCTTGTCCGCCATGGCCAGCAGGCGGCGGATCCGGCCGGCGATGGCGTCCTTGGTCATCGGCGGGTCAGCCAAGCGCCCGAGCTCGTCCAAGGAGGCCTGCTTGTGCGCCACCCGGAGTTCACCGGCGTAGCGCAGGTGCTCCGGCACTTCGTCGTCGAGGATCTCGAGGGCACGCTCCACGCGCGCGCCCGCCGCGACGGCGGCCTGGGCCGAGCGCCGCAGGTTGGCGTCGTCGAAATTGGCCAGCCGGTTCGCGGTAGCGCGTACTTCCTTGCGCATCCGGCGTTCTTCCCACACCATCAGCGCATCATGGGCGCCCATCCGGGTCAAGAGCGCCGCGATGCTGTCGCCGTCGCGGATGACAACCCGGTCCACGCCGCGCACCTCCCGGGCCTTGGCCGCGATCCCGAGCCGGCGGGCCGCGCCCACCAGCGCCAGCGCCGCTTCCGGGCCGGGACAGGTGACCTCCAGGGCGGAAGAGCGGCCGGGTTCGGTCAGCGAACCGTGCGCCAGGAAGGCTCCGCGCCAGACCGCCTCGGCATCGGCGGCCGAACCGTTGACGACCACGGAGGGCAGGCCGCGGACCGGCCGGCCGCGGCCGTCCAGCAGGCCGGTCTGTCGGGCGAGGGACTCCCCGTCCTTGACCACGCGCACGACGTAGCGGTTCCCGCGGCGCAGCGCACCGCCGGAGACCACGATGATGTCGCCGCTGTGGCCGTACACTTCCGAGATGGCGGTGCGCAGCCGCCGGGCGGTCGCAGCCAGATCAACTTCGGCCTCGATGACGATGCGGCCGGAAATGATGTGGAGTCCGCCGGCGAAACGGAGCGTCGACGAGACCTCCGCCTTCCGGACCTGGGACTTCTTGATGTCAAGGCGAGCGAGCTCATCCTTGACTGCTGCGGTCAGCGCCATGCACCTTGTCCTTACCTAATCCTTGTGGCCTTCGAAAATGTCGTGGTAGGCACTCGCCAGTCTCAACGGATCGTGTACGGGGCGTCCGCCTGAACTTCCTACTCTACCGAAGACCACGCGTGCTCCCAGCGCGGCCGCGGCATCCTCGAAACGCCCCTTGTCGTCAATCACGGCCGGATCGGCCAAGACCACGTCGAAACGCATCCCGGGGGCGCAGCGCCTCACCGCGGCCAGGTGGTCCGAGGCGGTCATCCCGGACGTTTCCTTGGTGTCCACCGACAGGTTCATGGTCAGGCAGCGGCGCGCCGGGGTGTCGCAGAGCGCCTCGCGCATCTCCTTGAGCATCAGGTGCGGCAACACCGAGGTGTACCAGGAGCCGGGCCCGAGGATCACCCAGTCGGCATATTCGACGGCGTTCAGTGCCTCGACGCAGGCCGGGGCGTCGTCGGGCAGCAGGCGCACGTCGTGGACGTGGCTGTTGCGTCCGGCCGCCGCCAGCCGGGACTGGCCGGAGATCAGCGCGGTGCGCAGCCGCCCGTCCTCGCCCTCCACCAGCACGTCGCCCTCGATGGTCAGCGGAACGGTGGCCATCGGCAGCACCTCTCCACGGGCCCCCAGCAGGGCGCCGGCCCACTTCAGGCCGGCAACGGGGTCGCCGAGCAGCTCCCACAGGGTCACAATCAGCAGGTTTCCGAGGGCGTGGTTGTCCAGCGACGGCTCGGCGCCCGGGGATGACTTGAAGCGATGCTGCATCACATCGCGCCAGGTCCGCCCCCAGTCGGTGTCATCGCACAGCGCCGCGAGGGCCATCCGCAAATCTCCCGGCGGGAGGACGCCGAACTCCTTGCGCAGGCGGCCGGAGGATCCGCCGTCGTCAGCCACCGTGACGATGGCTGTCAGTTCCGTGGTGAGCAGCCGCAGCGCGCCCAGCGAGGCCGAGAGCCCGTGCCCGCCGCCCAAGGCCACCACGGAGGGAGGCGCGCCGCTCTTCCCGGTCCGGCTGCGGGAGGTCCCCGGGGCGGGAACCAGCGGCATCGGTCCGGTCAGGATCGCCACTATTCGCGCCCCAGGTCCCGGTGCTGGACGGTGACTTTGACGCTCGGCAGCTGGGCCAGCCGCTTCCCGATTTCCTCGGCGACCGCCACGGAGCGGTGCTTGCCGCCGGTACACCCGATGGCGATGGTGCCGTAGTGCTTGTTCTCGCGGCGGTAGCCCTCCAGCACCGGCTCCAGCGCGTCCACATAGCGGTTGACGAATTCATCGGCACCGGAGTCCACCAGCACGTAGTCGCGGACCTTCTCGTCCAGCCCGGTGTGCGGGCGCAGCGCGGGGACCCAGTGCGGGTTGGGAATGAAGCGGGCGTCGGCGACGAAGTTGGCGTCCACCGGCAGCCCGTACTTGAAGCCGAAGCTGACCACGTTGATGCGCAGCACGATCGGGCCGGATTCGGTGAAGAGTTCCGTGATGGCAGTGGCCAGGGCGTGGACGTTCATCTCGGTGGTATCCACCACCAGGTCGGCCGAGTCCTTGAGGCTGCTCAACAGTTCCCGTTCGGCGGTGATGCCGTCGGATATGCGGCCGTCACCCTGCAGCGGGTGCGGCCGGCGGCCCTGTTCGAAGCGGCGGACCAGGACGTCGCCGGAGGCGTCCAGGAACAGCACCCGGTAGTGGATGCCGCTGGCCGCCAGGGCATGCAGCGCCTCCCGGATGTCGCGGAAGAGGCTCTGGCTGCGCACGTCCACGACCACGGCAAGCTTGGGCAGCGACTGCGGCATCCGCGAAACCAGTTCGGCCAACGTGCCCAGCATCTGCGGCGGCAGGTTGTCCACCACGTACCAGCCGTGGTCTTCGAGGGCATGCGCCGCCGTGGTCCGGCCGGCCCCGGACATGCCGGTGACCACCAGGAGTTCGGATTCCACCGGCTTTTCCGGCGTCAAGTCCTCATCCACCGTCATCGTCATTCCATCCATCCCGACCCCCGCTCCTCGATTCAAGCTCTAGCCTAACTAAGATTCGATGATTTCGCCGGTCGCCATATTTACCGCCGGCGCGGGCTCCTCCGCGGCACCGGCAGCCAGCTGGCGCTTCAAGGAAGCCGCCAGCGCCGGGCCGATGCCCGGAACCTGCTGCAGCTCTTCGGCGCTGGCCGCCTTGAGTTTCTTGGCCGAGCCGAAATGTTTCAGCAGCGCCTTGCGTTTCGCCGGCCCGAGGCCCTGGATGCCGTCCAGCACCGAGACGGTCATGGCCTTGCCGCGCTTCTGCCGGTGGTAGGCAATCGCGAAACGGTGGGCCTCGTCGCGGATCCGCTGCAGCAGGAACAGGCCCTCGGACGAACGCGGCAGGATCACGGGGAAATCGTCGTCGGGCAGCCAAACTTCCTCCAGCCGCTTGGCCAGGCCGACCACGAACACGTCGGTGATACCCAGGTCCGACAGCGCGCGGGAAGCGGCGGCCACCTGGGGCGGCCCGCCGTCCACCACCACCAGGTTGGGCGGATAGGCGAACTTGGTTTTGGGCGCCGGCGTGAGCGTCTCTTCAAGCACGACGGCGGTGTCCGCGCCGTCCCCGGCAGGGGTTTCGCCTGCATCGGCGGCCGCCGGGATGCCCTGGTGGCCTTGTTCCGCCAGATAGTTCCGGAAGCGCCGGCTGATCACGTCATACATCGCCGAGGTGTCGTCCCGGGCGGCCTCGCCGGTGATCGCGAAGCGGCGGTAGTCGGACTTCTTGGGCAGCCCGTCTTCCACCACCACCATGGAGGCCACCACGTTGGTGCCCTGCACGTGTGAGATGTCGTAGCATTCGATCCGCAGCAGCGCCACGGGCAGATCCAGTGCCTCCTGCAACTGCTGGAGGCCGGCCGAGCGCGTGGTAATGTCGCCGGCGCGCCGGCTCTTGTGCAGGGCCAGGGCCTGCTCGGCGTTCTCCCTCACGGTGGCCAGCAGGGCAGCCTTGTCACCGCGTTTCGGCACGTGGATCTGCACCCTGCTGCCGCGGAGTGCGCTGAGCCAGGCCTGCAGTTCGGCGGCATTCTCCGGTTCCTGCGGCAGCATGACCTGGCGCGGGATCCGGTCCGGCCCGTCGGCGTCCCCGTAAACCTGCTGCAACAGGTGTTCGGCCAGGTCGGCGTCGCTCTGGTCCTCGACCTTTTCCACCACCCAGCCGCGCTGGCCGCGGATCCTGCCGCCGCGGACGTGGAACACCTGGACGGCCGCCTCCAGTTCGTCCTGGGCCAGGGCGAACACGTCGGCGTCGGTGTCTTCAGTGAGCACCACGGCATTGCGTTCGAAGACCCGGCGCAGCGCGGCGATGTCGTCCCGGTGACGCGCCGCCGTCTCGTAGTCGAGTTCGGCCACCGCCGCGGCCATCTTCTTTTCGAGGTCCCGGATAAACCGGTCGGCTTCCCCGCCCATGAACGCGCAAAACTCGGCGGCCAGGGCCTTGTGGTCCTCGGGCGAAATCCGTCCCACACAAGGCGCCGAGCACTTGTCGATGTAGCCCAGCAGGCACGGCCGGCCGGTGCGCTGGGCCCGGTTGAAGACGCCGGTGCTGCAGGTGCGGACCGGGAAAACCCGCAGCAGGGTGTCCACGGTCTCGCGGATCGCTTTGGCCGGGTAGTACGGACCGAAGTACTTCACGCCCTTGCGCCGCTCGCCGCGCATCACCTGCACGCGCGGGAACTTCTCCCCCATGGTCACGGCCAGGTAGGGATAGGACTTGTCGTCCCGGAACATGATGTTGAAGCGCGGTGTGAACTCTTTGATCCACGTGTACTCGAGCTGGATGGCCTCCAGTTCGCTGCCCACGATCGTCCACTCCACCGAAGCCGCCGTGTGCACCATCGCATGGGTCTTGGGCGGCAGGTTCTTGGGGCTGGCGAAGTAACTGTTGAGCCGGGACCGCAGGTTCTTCGCCTTGCCGACGTAGATCACCCGCCGGTGCTCGTCCCGGAAGCGGTAGACGCCGGGATTGGTCGGGATCTCCCCCGTCCGCGGACGGTAGGAAGCAGGATTAGCCATGGCCGGTCACTCCCTTCCTCGCCTGGGCCCTGGGTGCCGTCCGGCCGGTCAAGCCGACGGCGTCTTGTTGTAGCTGTTCGAGCGTTCCTGGCCGGTCAGGTCGGCGATCGCGTCCATGATCTGGTCGGTGGCCGACCGGCGCGCCGGCAACGAGTGCTCCGGCCCGGTCCGCTTGAAGTACAGCGGCTTGCCGATCCGGACCGTGAAATGGCTCGGCCGGATCATCATCCTCCCGGCGGGCTGCAGCTGTTCGGTGCCGATCAGCCCGACCGGCAGCACCGGCGCCCCGGTCGTGAGGGCCAGCCACCCCACGCCGGTGCGGCCCCGGTAGAGCTTGCCGTCACGGGACCGTGTTCCTTCAGGATAAATCCCGAAAGCCTCGTTGCGGTCCAGTACGTCCAGGGCACTCTGCAGCGCGGCCACGCTGGCGGCCTGTTCGCCCCGCTCCACCGGTATCGAGCCGACGCTGTGAAAAAACCACCGCATCGCAGCACCCTTGGGACCGCGGGTGGTGAAGTATTCGGCTTTGGCGAAAAAGGCCACCTTCCGCGGCATCATCGCCTGGATGATGACGCTGTCGAGGAAGGACAGGTGGTTCGGTGCCACAATCACCGGGCCGGTCGCGGGAAAGTTCGCGATGCCTTCAATCGTCGGCCGGCAGCTGAGCCGCAACCCGGCCCGGAACGAGGCGCGGGTCGCTTCGAACGTCCTCATGCGGCCGGTCCGGGGCGTCCGGCCAGGGCGCCCTCGGGCTCGGCGGCGGTCAGCCGCCCAATAGCGGCCTCAAGTTCTTCGGCGGTATCCACGACGACGACGGCGCCGGCGGCTTCCAGCTCCCCGGGGGCTGCGAAGCCCCAGCCGACCCCGACGGCGGGGATGCCGAGCCGGAGCGCAGCGGCCGCGTCGTAGAGCCGGTCGCCCACCATGACCACCGGGCCGCACGCGTCGCTGAAAGCGTCCAGCGCGGCCTGCAGGATCGGCACCTTGCCCAGCCCGGGTTCCGCCGGGGCGGGATCGTCACCCTCGGCTCCGTAAATTCCCGCAAAGTACTGCTCCAGGCCCTGCAGCCGCAGCAGCTCCCGCGCCAACCCGGTCGGCTTCTGCGTGGCGACGGCGAGGATAGCGCCGGTGGAGAGGAGCCGCTCCAGCAGGCCGGTAATGCCCGGGTACACGCGGCTGGCCGCCATGCCGGACCGGCGGTAACCCGCCCTGTACAAGGCGATCACCTCGCCGAGCCGGTGCTCCGGGACGCCGGCGCCGCGCAGAGATTCACCCAGCGGCGGCCCGACCAGGGATCCGAGTTCTTCCTGCGGCGGGACCGGCAGGCCGGCCGCCGCGAGGGCGCCGGCTATTCCGGTGGTGATGGCACCTGCGGGGTCAACCAGGGTTCCGTCGAGGTCGAAAAGTACCAGCGCAGGCAATTGAGTCACCCGGGCATTTTCCCACAGATCCGCGGATCCGCCGGAATCCATTCCTGCTCGGGAATACCTTCTTCCCTCCGGCAGGCTCACTGCTGGCCGAGCGCCTCCGCCAGGAAGCGCCCGGTGTGGCTGCCCTCGACTGCCGCCACCTGCTCGGGAGTGCCGCTGGCGATGATCTGGCCGCCGCCGGAACCGCCCTCGGGCCCCATGTCCACAACCCAGTCGGCGCTCTTGATCACGTCGAGGTTGTGCTCGATGGTGATCACCGTGTTGCCCTTGTCCACCAGCCCCTGCAGCACCTGCAGGAGCTTGCGGATGTCTTCAAAGTGCAGGCCGGTGGTCGGCTCATCCAGCACGTAGATGCTTCGCCCGTTCGAGCGGCGCTGCAGTTCGCTGGCGAGCTTGACGCGCTGGGCCTCCCCGCCCGACAGCGTGGTGGCGGGCTGTCCGAGCCGGACGTACCCCAGCCCGACGTCCACCAGGGTCCGCAAGTGGCGGGCGATCGGGGTGAACGCGGCAAAGAATTCCGCTGCTTCCTCGATCGGCATGTCCAGGACTTCGGCAATCGTCTTGCCCTTGTAGTGGACTTCCAGCGTCTCGCGGTTGTACCGCGCGCCGTGGCAGACCTCGCACGGAACGTAGACGTCGGGCAGGAAGTTCATCTCGATCTTCAGCGTGCCGTCGCCGGAGCAGGCCTCGCAGCGCCCGCCCTTGACGTTAAACGAGAACCGGCCGGGCAGGTAGCCCCGGAGCTTCGCCTCGTTGGTCTCGGCGAACAGTTTGCGGATGTTGTCGAAGACACCGGTGTAGGTGGCGGGGTTGGAGCGTGGCGTGCGGCCGATCGGGCTCTGGTCGACGTGGATGACCTTGTCCAGCTGGTCCACGCCTTCCACCCTGGTGTGCCGGCCGGCAACATGCTTGGCTCCGTTGAGCTTGTTCGCCAGCACCTTGTAGAGGATGTCGTTGACCAGGGTCGATTTTCCGGAGCCGCTGACGCCGGTGACCGCGGTGAAGATTCCCAGCGGGAACGAGGCATCGATGCCGCGGAGATTGTTTTCCCGGGCACCCACCACCTTGATCTGGCGCTTCTTGTCCATCTTCCGGCGCTTGGCCGGCAGTTCGATGCGGCGCCGGCCGGACAGGTAGTCACCGGTGATGGAACGCGTGTTGTCCAGCAGTTCCTGAAGCGAGCCGGAGTGCACCACTTCGCCGCCGTGCTCGCCGGCGCCGGGTCCGATGTCCACTATCCAGTCGGCCTCGGCGATGGTGTCCTCGTCGTGTTCCACCACTATCAGGGTGTTGCCGAGGTCGCGCAGCCGTGTGAGGGTCTCGATCAAGCGGCGGTTGTCCCGCTGGTGCAGGCCGATGGAGGGCTCGTCGAGCACGTAGAGCACGCCGACCAGGCCGGAGCCGATCTGCGTGGCAAGCCGGATGCGCTGGGCCTCCCCTCCGGACAACGTGCCGGCGGCGCGCTCCAAATTCAGGTATTCCAAACCCACGTCCAGGAGGAACCGCAGCCGCGCCTGGATCTCGATGAGTACCTGGTGGGCGATCTGGGTTTCGCGGGCCGAGAGCTCCAGGCCCGCGAGGAACGAACTCGCCTCGCGCAGCGGCAGGGCAGACACATCCGCGATGGACTTGCCGTTGATCAGCACGGACAGCGACGCGGGGTTCAGCCGCGCGCCGTTGCATTCCGGGCACGGGACCTCGCGCATGTACTCCTTGTAACGGTCCCTCGCCCACTCGGACTCGGTTTCCTCGTGCTTTCGGTGGATGTACTGGAACGCGCCCTCGAATCCGGTGCTGTATTTCCGTTCCCGGCCGAAGCGGTTGCGGTACTGCACCACGACCTTGAAGTCCTTGCCGTGCAGTACGGCCTCCCGGACCTTCTTCGGCAGGTTCTTCCATGGCTCGTCCATGGAGAACCCCAGCTCATGCGAGAGCCCTTCGAGCAACCGCGTCCAGTACTCCTGCGTGGCTTTGCCCAAGGACCACGGGGCAATGGCGCCCTCGGACAGGCTCCGGTCGGGATCCGGGACCACCAGGTCCACATCTACTTCAAGCTTGCTGCCGATACCGGTACAGGCCGGACAGGCGCCGAACGGGTTGTTGAACGAGAACGAGCGCGGCTCGATCTCGTCGATGGCGAGCGGGTGTTCGTTCGGGCAGGCCAGGTGCTCGGAGAAGCTACGCGTACGGCCCGGGTCGTCCTCGTCTATGTCGACGAAATCGGCCAGCACGCGGCCCTCCGCGAGGGCCAAGGCGGTTTCCACCGAGTCGGTCAGGCGCTGGTGGATGCCTTCCTTGGCCACCAGCCGGTCCACCACCACCTCAATGGTGTGCTTGTACTGCTTCCCCAGCTTCGGCGGTTCGCTTAGCTGCACCGGCTTGCCGTCCACCTTCGCGCGGGAAAAGCCCTTGGTGCTCAGTTCCTTGAACAGGTCGACGAACTCGCCCTTGCGCCCGCGCACTACAGGGGCCAGGATCTGGAACCGGGTCCCTTCGGGAAGCTCTTGCAGCTGGTCCACGATTTGCTGCGGGGTCTGCTTCTCCACCGGTTCACCGCACTGGGGGCAAAAGGGGCGGCCGACGCGGGCCCACAGCAGGCGCAGGTAGTCGTAGATCTCGGTGATTGTTCCCACGGTGGAGCGCGGGTTGCGGCTGGTCGATTTCTGGTCGATCGAGACCGCCGGCGACAGGCCCTCGATGAAGTCCACATCCGGCTTGTCCACCTGCCCCAAGAACATCCGCGCATAGGAAGAGAGCGATTCCACGTACCGGCGCTGGCCCTCGGCGAAGATCGTATCGAAGGCCAACGACGACTTGCCCGAGCCGGACAGGCCCGTGAAGACGATCATGGCGTCGCGGGGCAGGTCCACGCTGACGTTCTGCAGATTATGCTCGCGGGCGCCCTTGACGACCAGCCGGGACATGTCCGCGGAGCGGGAAACGGGGGTGGCAGACTCGGAATCGGTCGCCGGGACGGACGTTTCGCTTGCTTTTAGCACGGTATCTACTCTAATCGAAAATTCGTTCGAACTTGTATTACATCGGTCACGGCGGACGGCACCTGCGGACAGAGAGCGTCCGCAATTGCGGGCTCCCCTGGCCGGCAGACGACGGCTGATGCCGCCTACTTGATGCCGTGGCGCTCCAGCGCGGCCTTGGCGGCGGCGAGTGCTTCCTTGCCGCCGATCCCTTGACCGTGAACGGCGCGGGCGAATGCTTCGGCGGCATCGCCCAGCTGTTGGCGGGCCTTGCCGGCTCCGGCGCTGACCACGGTGCCGGCCCGGCCGTGGGTTTCCACCCGCCCGGCAGTTTCAAGCTCCCGGTAGGCGCGTGCCACGGTATTCGGGACCACACCCAGATGATCGGCCAACCGCCTGACGGGCGGCAGCTTCGTGCCCACCGGAAGTTCGCCGGCATCGGCCGCTTCGATGATCCGCAGCCTCAACTGCTCGAAGAGCGGCACGGCGCTGTCGCGGTTCATCCGCCAGTCAAACTCGCTCGCTTCCATCGTCTGCGCCCGCTCCTCGTCGTGTCCCCAGCATCGCGCTGCCTGTCCGCTGCTACAACCAGAATGACATCCTGAGCCGTCCGGGTCGACTGTCGGTAGGCTGGGAAGCATGTTGCTTCACGAAGATCCTGCAGTCACCATCCGCGGTATTTCCGTTTCCGAGATGGACAACAACGTCTATCTGCTGACGGCCAAGGCTTCCGGCACCCAGGTGTTGATCGACGCCGCCGATGACTTTCCGGCCATCCAGCAACTGCTGCGCGAGGGCGCCGCGGATGCCGGGCGGCCGGCCGAGGTTGCCCTGATCGTGACCACGCACAGCCACTGGGACCATGTCCGGGCCCTGCCGGAGGCGGTGGCCGCTACCGGCGCCAAAACGGCGGCCGGGGTGGAGGATATTCCGCAGATCGAGGTGCGGACCGATGTTGCGCTCGAGCATCAGGACGTCGGCCGCTTCGACGGATTCTCGTTGGAAGCCATCAAGCTGCGCGGGCACACGCCGGGTTCCGTGGCGCTGCTCTACCGCGCACCCGAGGGTCCGCCGCACCTGTTCACCGGAGATTCCCTGTTTCCGGGCGGGCTGGGCAACACGCAGCAGGACCCGGAACGGTTTTCAACCCTCTTCAACGATGTGGCCGAACGGGTGTTCAACTACCTGCCCGACGACACGGTGGTCCATCCGGGCCATGGCGCCGGCACCACGCTCGGGGCAGAACGGCCTCATCTGGACGAGTGGAAATCGCGCGGCTGGTAGGGCGCATTCAACCCCGACAGACGTGGACGTTGGGGGGAATCCCGCCTGCCGGGGCTCTCTAATTCTAGCGCCGCGGGCTGCTTTCGCTCCCTTGCCACCCGAGGAAGGATGGCAGGCTGCCCCTGTCAGGCCAGGAAGGACGGCAGGCTGCGTTCCGCCGCGGAGTACGTGGCGGCGTCCGGGATCTGTCCCGCCATAAAGCGGTCCACGAGCCGCGGATCCACGTACGACTTGCGGGCGACGGCGGGCGTATTGCCCAGCCGCTCCGAGACGGCGTGCATGGCTGCGACCACGGCCTTGCGCCGTCCGGTGAGATTCGGCTTGCCGGTGTAGCCGGCCAGTGCCACGGCGGCCGTTACCGTTCCCTGCCACGTCCGGAAATCCTTGGCACTGAACTCCGGCCCGCAGAGTTCGTGGATAAACTCGTTCAACTCCGACGCGCCCAGCCCCGACCAGTCTCCGGTGCCGTTGCGGTAACCGATGGCCGGATCGTCGGCCTTCAGGGTCCGCACCGCCGCCAGCTGGACGGCGATATCCGGATCCTTCAGTTCCACGTCCCACTGCAGTCCGCTCTTCCCGGGAAAATGCAGCCGGACGGTATCTTCCCGCACCTGCACGTGGCGAACCAACAACGTCGTAACCCCGTAGGATCCGTTATCTTCGGCGTAGACTTCCGAACCGATCCGCAACGACGCGCTGTCCAGCAGGCGGAAGGCAACGGCACAGGCCACCGGGCGGGTTCGTTCGCCGGACCTCAGCAGCCTCGTCACCTTGCGGCGCGCGGTGGTCAGGGTGGCTCCGAACGCCAGGGAGCGGTCGAACTTTTCCCGATCCCTGAGTTCCCGCCAACGGGCATGGTAGATGTATTGCCGCCGCCCGGCGTCGTCGGTTCCCGCGGCCTGGATATGCCCGTTGGGTGCCGGGCAGATCCACACATCCGACCACGCCGGCGGGACCGCCAACGCCTTGATCCTTCGGAGCTCGTCCCCGGCAGGCCTCGAACCGTCGGGGTTGCGGTAGGAAAACCCCGTCCCGTGGCGCCGGCGGGTGATGCCGGGTGCACGGACGTTGCTGCGCCTTAGCCTCAGACGGGCACCTCCATCTTGAATCCGCAGCTGCAGCGAAGGATTTCGACGTCGACCCGCACGGTCGGGAGCGGCCCGGTTTCCGGGGAGCCTGCATCCACGGGATCTACGATGGAGTGGTCGATGCGTTCCACCGGCTGCATGGGCTCCCCGCAGTGCATGTAGCCCTCGGCGCCGAAATCGATTCCGACGCTCTCGGATTCCGTGGCCGGCACCTTGAAGGTTTCGTGCCCGTAGTACGCGTCGCAGCGGCTGCACCAGTAGCTGACGTCCCATCGCGGCAGTGCGGGTGCCCCGGCCTGCGGCGGCAGCAGCGTTACGGCATCGAAGACCAGGTACTCGTCGGTGCTGCAGGCAGAGCACGAGGGATCGGGCAACGCGCTTCCCGGTTCCCGGTCCTGGCCGGCATGGGCACTTGAACTGTCATTGGCAATCATGATCGTCTGCCCTTCCAATCTGCAATCCAACTAATGATAAGTATACTGTTTGTAACCCATCATACTGAGGTTGGAAAAGCAGCATAAGCGCCGCGGCGGCGCCCCCGGAAGGGTGTACGGCCACCGCGGCACGGGCCGCTTGGATCAGCCGCCAGGGAAGCAGCCCCGGGCGGGGCTAACTGGTGCCGTCATACAGCGAGTCCGGCGGTTCGCCCCCGGGTTTGCCGTACAGGCCACGGACCCGCCGCTTGCTGGCCTGCAGCGCGTCCCTGCTGTCGCGCCGGTCCAGTTCGACCCGCAGCTCCTCCAAGCGGAACTCGGTCTCGGGGTCGGCCGCGCCGAACTGGATGCTTTCCCGCTCGAGCTGGCGCATGGCCCTGCCGTACAGTGCCAGCAGTTCGGGGTCGCCGAGGGGAGCCAGATCCATGGGAAATTCGTCGGCGGGTGACAGATGGCGGTGCCGCATCAGTTCCGCCCCAAACCGAGGAAACCCCCTGCATACCGACCGGCATCGGACCTGTCCATGCGCAGCCTCCAGATAGCCCGGGAGCCGATTCGGCTCCAACTGCTGCGAGCTTACAAGCGCTTCCCCCCTCCGGCAACGAATGACTGTATTATCGCGCCGGCGCGGTTAATTTTACGCCTTGGTCTTGACAGGCGGCAGCCCGGGATGCCGTGGGCATCCCGGGCACCCGTCCGCCGGGGCGGCGGGATGATTATTCGTCGTAGCGTTCTTCCCGGATGGTTCCGAACGGGACCTCCTCGGTCGCCATGGCTTGCACTTCGTTGGGGAGGAAGCGGACCAGCACGCCGCGATCGCCTTCGGCGGCCGATTGCTTCAGCACCGGCAGGATCGCGTCGGCCTGGGTCGGCTCATATCCGGCCAGGTACTTGGCATACGCCTCCGGCAACTGCTCCGACATCATGGCCGCCGGGATCAGTAGGAGATGAACTCGACCAGTTCACCCACCCGGTCCTCCGGATAGTTGCGGGCGACGTCGGCCTGGCTGAGTATTCCGACCAGGTCGTGTCCATCGATGACCGGCAGCCGGCGCACCTGATGGTCCTGCATGGTTCTGATGGCCTCTTCGATGCTGTCGTCCGCGCCGATGGTCACCGGCTTGCCTTGGCCCAGTTCGCCCGCTTTCACCTCGCGCGGGTCCCGCCCGTCGGCCAGGCACTTGATCACAATGTCGCGGTCCGTGACCATGCCCTTGAGCCTGTTGTCCTCACCGCAGATGGGCAACGACCCCACGTCGAGGTCGCGCATTTTTTGCGCGGCCAGCTCCAGCGTCTCGTTCTCGCCAATGCATTCAACACCACCGGTCATGATTTCCCTTGCGGTTGTCACGGATATCAGTCCCTTCAGGTAGTTCGAGCCGCTTCGCGCACCGTCCGGCCAGCGGGGACGAGCACGCCAAGCTGATTTATAAGGTTACTTACAATTACCATAGGGCGCGGGGGAATTGAAGGGCGGCCGGCGCCTCCCCCGCCGCTGACGTCGGATTTGCGCCCATCCCCTTGGCCGCCGGCCAGCGCTTTAAGCCACGGAGCCCCCGTGAACCAGCGGCTCACGGGGGCTCTGTGACAAAGGAACCGGATCAGCGCCTGGCGCCGCCTTCGGTGTCGTCGGCAACACGGTCGGCGTCCTCGTTCAGGTGGGCCTTGGCGTCGGCGATCTTGTCCTTGGCCTCGCCCTCGACCTGCTGGCCCTTGCCCTTCAGCTGCTGGGACTTGTCATCCCTCGCCTCGCCGACGGCTTCGTTGACCTTGCCGGTCACCTTGTCCTTCGCAGCATCGAACTTGTCGCCCATACCCATATCAGCACCTCTTTCGGTTCAGGTTTTCCTACAGGTTCAGCCAGAGTATCGCGCCGCGGGCCAAGTAGAAAGCTTGCTGACCTTCGGGCCGGTTCGCCCGGGGCTGCCCTTTCGCGCTTCCGGATCCTCACGGGAGGGCAGGCCGCTACCCGGCTGTACGACCCGATGCGCGACAGCGTAGGGTGGCATCACGATCAGCATACTGACCATACCGGCCGGTCCCCGGCCACGCCTTCCACTCCAGTGGGGCACCAAAGGTGCCGGCGGAGCCTTCGCAGCGGCCGTTAGAAGGGAGCCAGACATGACAGATCAGTACACCTTCCAGAATCCGGTAGACCGTTTTCCCAGCATCTCGCCGCCCAAACAGAGCCAGCCGGAGCCCGGGCTGGACAAAGAGCTGGAGCCCGAGACCGACCGCGGCGAAGAGTCGTACCGCGGCACCGGCAGGCTGACCGGCCGCAAGGCCCTGATCACGGGAGCGGACTCCGGCATCGGCGCCGCCGTCGCCATCGGGTTCGCCCGCGAGGGAGCCGACGTCGCCCTCTCCTACCTTCCGGCGGAGGAATCCGATGCCCGGCACGTCGCTTCGGTCATCGAGCAGGATGGCCGGACGGCGGTGCTCCTTCCGGGCGATATTTCCGATGCCGAGGCGTCCCGCGAGCTGGTCGCAAAGGCGGTGGAACAGTTGGGCGGGCTGGACATCCTGGTCAACAACGCAGGGCGCCAAATCGCCGTCGAGAAGATCGAAGACATCAGCGACGAACAGTTCGAGGACACGTTCCGCACGAATGTTTTTGCCATGTTTTGGATCACCAAGGCGGCCGTGCCGCACATGCCGCCGGGCTCGACGATCATCAACACGACCTCGGTCCAGGCCTACAATCCCTCGCCGGTCCTGCTGGACTATGCCTCCACCAAGGCGGCCATCAACAACTTCACCAAGGGTCTTGCGCAGCAGTTGGCAAGCCGCGGCATCCGGGTCAACGCCGTGGCCCCCGGCCCCTTCTGGACCCCGTTGCAGGTCAGCGCGGGACAGCCGAAGGAAAAGCTGCCGGAGTTTGGCAAGAACGTTCCCCTCGGCCGCGCCGGGCAGCCCACAGAACTGGCGCCGGCCTACGTCTATCTGGCCTCGCCGGAGTCGAGCTACGTTTCCGGCGAGACGCTGAACGTCAACGGCGGAACGCCCACGCCGTAGAAGCGAAACGCCCGGCCTTCGAGGACCGCCCCTGCGCCGCCCACCGGGCCGCGGGGCGGTCGTCCGGAGGAAAGCGGAGAACAGAAGACTCAGCCGAGCTTGCGTCCCACCGCGAAGATCCGGCGGAATCCGAACACGGTTCCGTGTTCGCCGGCCGGGTAGGCGTCGCGCAACAGCGTGGCGTACGCGGATTCGAACTTGGCCGCTTCTGCCGCCGGCAGGGCGGCCAGGACGGGGCGCAAACCGGTGCCCCTGACCCACTCCAGCACCGGGTCCGGCCCATGGAGCAACTGCTGGTAGGTCGTTTCCCAGACGTCGGCGTCACAGCCTTCGTCCCGTAGCAGCATGAGGTAGTCCTCGGGTTCGGAGACTGCGTCCTCGTGGCGAAGCACCCCGTCCAGCCGGCGATGCCACCGCGGCGAGCCGGCGAGCGCCCGCATGAGCGCGTGCGACGGCGCGGCGAAGTTGCCGGGTACCTGCACGGCGAGCCAACTGCCGGGCTTCATGGCGCGCAGCCAGGAACGCATGAGGTCCTGGTGCCCGGGCACCCACTGCAGCGCTGCGTTGGACACCAGCACGTCCAGCTCCGCCGGAGGGGTCCAGGTCCGGATATCCCCTGCCACGAATGCCAACCTGGCCGAGGTGTGCCGCTGCTGTGCCTGCCGGATCATCTCGGGCGAGGAATCCACTCCGGTGACGCTGGCGGCGGGCCAGCGGTCGGCGAGCGCCGCCGTCAGGCCGCCCGGGCCGCAGCCCAGATCCACCACCACTGCGGGGTCGTCGGCGGCGATCCTTCCGGTCAGGTCAAAAAACGGCCGGTCGCGGTAGCCGGCGAATTCCACATACTTCTGCGGGTCCCAGTGCATGGGCAGTACGTTACGCCACGCCCCCGCCGGGGCACGCACCGCCGGGTGCCCGCATGGCGGGGCACAACCACCGCATAAGCTGGAAACAACATGAATCTTCTCCAGCTCCTGCCGGGCACCGGCACTGCCTCAGATCCCGACGACGTGTACACCTGGTTCACCGAGTGGGTCGAATCCCGTGGAATGTCGCTCTACCCTGCCCAGGACGAAGCCGTCATGGAGTTGGTCACCGGCAACAACGTCATCCTGGCTACCCCCACCGGGTCGGGGAAGTCGTTGGTCGCGATCGCGGCCCACTTCCACGCCATGTCCGCCGGGACCGTCAGCTATTACACGGCACCTATCAAGGCGCTCGTGTCGGAAAAGTTCTTCGCCCTGTGCGACATCTTCGGCCCGGAGAACGTCGGCATGGTCACCGGCGACTCGTCGGTCAACCAGGACGCCCCGATTATCTGCTGCACCGCCGAGATACTGGCCAACATCGCGTTGCGCGAGGGCTCCGCCGCGGACCTTGGCACGGTGGTCATGGACGAGTTCCACTACTACTCCGACCCGCAGCGCGGCTGGGCCTGGCAGGTGCCGCTGCTGGAACTGCCGCAGGCGCAGTTCCTGCTGATGTCCGCGACGCTGGGCGACGTGACCCGGTTCGAGAAGGAACTCACCGACCTCACCGGCAGGGCGACGGTCACCGTCAGTTCGGCCGAACGCCCCATTCCGCTGCATTACTACTATGTGCAGACCAGCGTGCAGGAGTCGCTGGAGGAACTGCTCTCCACCAAGCAGGTACCCGTCTACGTGGTGCACTTCAGCCAGTTGGAAGCCATCGAGCGCGCACAGAACCTCATGAGCATCAACGTCTGCACCCGGGAGGAGAAGGACCGCATCGCGGAACTGATCTCCGGTTTCCGGTTCGCGGCCGGATTCGGCAAGACCCTCAACCGCCTGGTCCGGCACGGCATTGGCGTCCATCACGCGGGCATGCTGCCCAAGTACCGGCGGCTCGTGGAGCAGTTGGCGCAGGCCGGGCTGCTGAAGGTCATCTGCGGCACCGACACCTTGGGGGTGGGCATCAACGTGCCCATCCGCACCGTGCTGCTGACCGCCTTGAGCAAGTACGACGGCGTGCGCACCCGCCTGCTCAACGCGCGCGAATTCCATCAGATCGCCGGGCGCGCGGGCCGGGCCGGCTATGACACGGCGGGCACCGTCGTCGTGCAGGCCCCGGAACACGTGGTGGAGAACACCAAGGCGATGGCCAAGGCGGTAGCCAAGTTTGGCGATGACCAGAAAAAACTTCGCCAAGTGGTGAAGAAGAAGCCGCCGACCGGCTTCGTGAGCTGGGGCGAACCGACCTTCCACAAGCTGGTGGAGAGCGACCCCGAACCGCTGACGTCCAGCTTTACCATCAGCCACGCGATGCTGCTGAACATTCTCGAGCGCCCCGGGGACCCGTTCGCCGCCGCCAAACGGTTGCTGACGCGCAACCACGAAACTCGCGCATCCCAGCTGAAGCTGATCAAGAAGGCACTGGGCATTTACCGGGAGCTGGTGGTTTCCGGCCTGGTGGAACGCCTGGACGCTCCGGACGAGAACGGGCACCTCGTCCGACTGAAGGTGGAGCTGCAGCCGAATTTCGCGCTGAACCAACCCCTTTCCCCGTTCGCCGTGGCCAGTCTGGACCTGCTGGACCCCGAAGACGGCGGCTATGCCCTGGACGTGGTCTCCATCATCGAGGCCACGCTGGAGAAGCCCCGCCAGATCCTGTCCGCGCAGGAGAAGAAGGCACGCGGCGAAGCAGTGGCTGCGATGAAGGCCGACGGCATCGAATACGACCAGCGGATGGCCCTGCTGGACGAGGTCACCTACCCGCAGCCGCTGGCCGAGCTGCTCGAGGCCGCCTTCGAGACCTACCGCCACGGTGCGCCCTGGCTGGGCGATTTTGAACTTGCGCCGAAGTCGGTCATCCGTGACATGTACGAACGGGCGATGAATTTCGGCGAGTTCGTGCAGTTCTACGGGCTGGCCCGCAGCGAGGGCATAGTGCTCCGCTACCTGACCGACGGCTACAAGGCACTGCGGCAGACCGTGCCGGCCGAGGCCCTGCGCGAGGACCTGGCCGACATCATCGCCTGGCTGGGCGAGCTGGTGCGGCAGGTCGACTCCAGCCTGCTGGACGAGTGGGAAGAACTCGCCGCGGGCAAGGGCGCCGCAGATCTGGCGGCCGAGCACGCCGCCGAGTCGGTGTTCACGCAGGAGCCGCCGAAACTGACGGATAACATCCGGGCCTTCCGCGTGATGGTGCGCAACGAGTTGTTCCGCCGGGTGGAACTGTTCGCCGAGGAGCAGGAAGAGGACCTCGGTGCCCTGGATGCCGATGCGGGCTGGGACGCCGACCGCTGGGCGGACGCCATGGACGCCTACTACGAGGAGTACGACGACCTCGGCATCGGGCCGGATGCGCGCGGACCGGCGCTGCTGATCATCGAGGAGCAGCCGGCCGTCTGGAAGGTACGGCAGATCTTTGATGACCCGGCCGGCAACCGGGACTGGGGCATCAGCGCCGAGGTGGACCTTGCCGCCAGCAACGAGACGGGAGCGGCCGCGATCCGGATTCTCGACGTCGGACCGGCCGGCGGCTGAGGCCGGCGGGTCGGCCCGATGCGAGGGCCGGCGGGGCGCACGACTGCTGCCCGGGCCGGCCGGCGGCTTCCGCTTGCAGGCGGTTGGCAGCGACCCTAGGGTGGTAAGCACACTTACCTTCCGCGGGCCGCGGTCCGCGCTCCCCCGGGCGGCGCGACAGGGGGACAAGCGTGAAAGCACTGACCTGGCAAGGCAAACGGAAGCTGAGCGTCGAGCAGGTTCCGGACCCGGTGCTGCGGGAACCCACGGACGCCATCATCAGGGTCACCTCCACCGCCATCTGCGGATCCGATCTGCACCTCTACGAGCTGTTTGGCCCGTTCCTGTCGCCCGGCGACGTCCTGGGCCATGAACCCATCGGGATCGTCGAGGAGACCGGAAGTGCCGTGCCGGGCCTCAAGCCCGGCGACCGGGTGGTGGTTCCCTTCAACATCGCGTGCGGGCGCTGCCACATGTGCAGCCGGGGGTTCCAGTCGCAGTGCGAAACCACGCAGGTCAAGGACAAGGGTTCAGGCGCCGCATTGTTCGGCTACACCGAGCTCTACGGCTCCGTTCCGGGCGGGCAGGCCGAGTTCCTGCGCGTCCCGCACGCGGACTACGGCCCCATCAAGATCGAGGACAGCCAGGCGCCGGACGAGCAATACCTGTTCCTCTCCGACATCCTCCCGACCGCGTGGCAGGCGGTGGCCTACGCCCAGGTTCCCGACGGCGGCACGCTGGCGGTTTTCGGGCTCGGGCCGGTCGGTCAGTTCGCCGCCCGCATCGGCCGCCACCTGGGCCACCGCGTGATCGGGATCGACCTTGTTCCGGAGCGGCTGGAGATGGCCCGCAGGCACGGCGTCGAGACCCTGGTGTGGGGACCCAAGATTGCCGACGAGCTGCGCGACGCGACCCGGGGCCGCGGTCCGGAGTCGGTAGTCGACGCCGTCGGCATGGAGGCGCACGGCGCGACGGCGGCGGCCACCGCGCAATTCGCCGTCGGACTCCTCCCCGACCCCGTGGCCAGGAAGCTGATGTCAACGGCGGGCCTGGACCGCCTCTCCGTCCTGCACGCCGCGATCGACGCCGTGGCCCGCGGCGGCACCATCTCGCTGTCCGGCGTCTACGCCGGCCAGGCCGACCCCATGCCGATGCTGACGCTCTTCGACAAGCAGGTCACGCTGCGGATGGGCCAGTGCAACGTCCGGCGCTGGATCGACGATGTGCTGCCGCTGGCGGCTGATCCGGCGGATCCGCTCGGCGTCGGCGACCTGGTCACGCACACGGCCCCGCTGGACCAGGCCCCGGAGATGTACGAGAAATTCCAGAAGAAGGACGACGGCTGCATCAAGGTGGTGCTCAAGCCGTAGCGCCCGCTCCGGGACGCTAGGCTTTTGTCATGTCTGTGATCCGCCCGGCCGACGAAGCCGATGTCCCCGTTATCCTCGACCTGATCTGCGACCTGGCCGTGTACGAGAAGGAACCGTACGCGGTCAAAACCACGCCCGAACAGCTTAAGGACGCCCTGTTTTCCGCCCGGCCGTCGGTCTTCGCGCACGTCGCGGAAGACGACGGCGGTGTGCAGGGTTTCGCGCTCTGGTTCCGGAACTTTTCCACGTGGGAGGGTGTGCACGGCATCTATTTGGAGGACCTGTATGTACGGCCCGAGGCTCGCGGACGAGGTTACGGCAAGGCCCTGCTGCAGACGTTGGCCAGCCACGCGGTGGCTTCCGGGTACGCCCGGGTGGAGTGGTCGGTACTGAACTGGAACCGCCCGTCCATCGACTTCTACCGCAGCCTCGGCGCCCGGCCGCAGGAGGAATGGTCGACGTTCCGGCTGGCCGGCGACGCCCTCGCCTCGTTCGGCTCGGGCGCCGGCCGGGTGCACCCGTGACCGGACACCGGGTGACCGGAACGCACCGCATCCGCGGCATGCGGACGGCCGGGTATTTCTTTGACGTGCCGCTCGACCATGCGGATCCGGACGGCGAAACCCTCGAGATCTTCGCCCGCGAGTATTCATCCCTGGAACACGACGACGGCGCCGCGGCGCGTCTGCCGTGGCTGCTGTTCCTGCAGGGCGGGCCCGGCGGCCGAGGCAACCGGGTGACGTCGTTGTCCGGCTGGATGAAGGAGGCGGCCAAGACCTTCCGCATCCTCATGCTGGACCAGCGCGGCACCGGCCTCTCCTCCCCCGTGAACCGGCAGACGCTGCCGTTGCGCGGCGACGCGGCGGCGCAGGCGGCCTTCCTGGCCCATTTCCGTGCGGACTCGATCGTGCGAGACGCCGACCTGATCCGGCAGGAACTCGGCAGCGGACCGTGGAGCATCTTCGGGCAGAGCTACGGCGGCTTCTGTGCGCTGACCTACCTCTCCCTCGCACCCGAGGGGCTGCGGGAAGTGTTGATCACCGGCGGCCTGGCCCCGCTGGCGGGAGGAGCCGAGCAGGTCTACCGGGCCACGTTTCCCCGGGTGGAAGCACGCAACCGGGAATACTTCGCCCGCTACCCGGAAGACCGGGCCCGGGTCACCGCCGTCGCACGACACCTGGAATCGGTGCCCGAATACCTGCCGTCCGGCGAGCGACTGACCACCGGCCGGTTTCAGATGGCCGGGTCGTTTTTGGGCGGCAACACCCGGATCGACGCCCTGCACTACCTGCTGGAGGACGCCTTCGTCCCGACGCCGTCCGGCCGGCGGCTCTCGGATACCTTCCTGGAGCAGGTCTCCGCGCTGGCGGGCCGTGCTTCCAACCCCCTATATGCCCTGATGCACGAATCCATCTATGCCCAGGGCGAAGCGACCGGGTGGGCGGCGTGGCGCGTGCTCCGGGAGTTCCCGCAGTTCGCCCCGGAGGCGGACGAGCCGCTGCTCACCGGCGAGATGGTCTATCCCTGGTACTTCGAGCAGGACCCGGCCCTGGTGCCGCTGCGGGAGGTGGCCGAGCTGCTGGCGGCGAAGTCGGACTGGCCGGCGCTCTACGACGCCGACCGGCTGGCCGGGAACGACGTCCCCGCCGCCGCGGCCGTCTATCGCGACGACATCTACGTGGAGCGCGGCCTGTCCCTGGAAACGGCCGCGCGGGTGAAGGGGCTGCAGGTCTGGGAAACCGGTGAGTTCCATCACGACGGCATTGCGGACGACGGCGAGGCCGTCTTCCGGCGCCTGCTCGCCATGGTCCGGGGCTGACTGCCGTCCCTCACGGCCCGGCAAACGTGCCCGAATGCGCTTTTACCCCGTGGCTCACGATGGGCTCCTGTCGCCGGCACCCACGCCTGCCGGGATGCCCCGGCTGCGGGCGGCGAAAGCCATCGCCAGCAAGACGCAGGCAACGACGGCGGCCGCCGCGTTCAGGCCGCCGAACCCCAGGGCGGCCAGCAGCGGGCCGGACAGGGCTGCCCCCATGGCCCCGGCGGCGCCCATCAGCGTGTCGGACAGGCCTTGGGCCGGCACGCGGCCGGACTCCGGCACCGACTCGGCCAACAGCGTGGAGCCGGCAATCACCGAGGCCGACCACCCCAGGCCCAGCAACACCAGACCGGCACCCACCAGCCACGTGTCCTGCTGTCCGAACCCGGCCAGCGCCGTCGCGGCCAGGAGGACCAGTTGCCCGGCCGCGATGGTGCGGGTTCGTCCCAGCCGGTCGGTCAGCCAGCCCATCAGCGGCGAGAGTGCGTACATGCCGGCCAGGTGCAGCGAGATCGTGAAGCCGATGATGGCGAACGTGTCTGTCTGGCTGTGCTGGTGCCCGCCGGCATGGTCCAGCGCCTGCAGGTGCACGGGCGTCATGGACATCACCGCTACCATCACCAGCTGGGCGCCCACCACGGACGCCAATCCGAGCGCGGCCATGGGGTGGTGCCGGATCGCCGCCACGCCCGTCCGCAGGGTTCCGCGGCGGTTGACCGGCAGGGCTTCCCGGCCGCCGCGGGCGCGCGCATAGCCCAACGGGTCCGGCCGCAGGCCCACCAGCAGCAGCACGGCGCCGATGGCCATGCCCGCCATCGAGAACAGGAATGGTCCGGAGGATTCGGGCAACCCGAGCGCAGCGCCCAATTCGGCGCCCGGGCGGATCAGGTTGGGGCCGGCCACGGCACCGACCGTGATGGACCAGACCACGAAGGCCAGGTCCCGGCCGCGATGCTGTGGCACGGCCAGGTCCACCGCCGCGAAACGGGCCTGCAGGTTGGCTGCGTTGCCGACCCCCAAGAGGGCGGAGCCGGCCAGCAGCACCGCAAAGGATCCGGTGACCGGGGCCAGCGCCATCAACGCCGAACCCAGCAGGGCCAGCAGCAGACCGGTGACCAGCGCCCGCCGGCGTCCGGAACGGGCGGCGACACCGGCCAACGGCAGCGCCGCCAGCGCGCCCGCCAGTGCTATCGCCATCGTGGACGTTCCCGCCAGGGCCTCGCTGCCGGTGAGCTCCACGGCCAGCAGCGAGCCGATGGCCAGCCCGGCGCCGTGGCCCAAGCCGCTGAACAGCTGGGCCAGGGACAGGGAAACAACGACGCGGCGCTGAACGGCCCTCGTGCGAGGGTCTGCGTTCAGCGCCGCGTCTGGTTGCTGGGTCACACGCCGATCCTAGTCGACCTGCAACCGGTTAAACCGCCGTTACTCGGTGTCGGACTTGGCGCGCTCGGCCTCCGACTGGACGCGCTCAGCGTTGGACCGGGCCGGCTCGGCGTCGGCCCGGGCGGCCTCGCTGTCGGCCCTTGCGCGCTCGGCGTCCTTCGCCAGCCGCGCATCGATGGCTGCCTGACGGCCGGCCGGGCTGAGCAGGCTGGCCACCGTGGCGACCACCAGGGTGCCGATGATCACTCCGAGCGACAGCTGGGTGCTGATCTCCGGGACCCACTCGACGTGCTGGCCGCCGTTGATGAACGGCAACTCGTTCTCGTGCAGCGCGTGGAAGATCAGCTTCACGCCGATGAAGGCCAGGATGACCGACAGCCCGTGCTTGAGGTAGACCAGGCGGTCCATCAGGCCGCCCAACAGGAAGTACAGCTGGCGCAGGCCCATCAGCGCGAAGATGTTCGCCGTGAAGACGATGAACGCGCTCTGGGTGAGGCCGAAGATCGCCGGGATGGAGTCAACCGCGAACAACAGGTCGGTCATGCCGATGGTAATGAAGACCATGACCATGGGGGTGAACAGGCGCTTGCCGTCGACCGTGGTGCGCAGCTTGTTGCCGTCGTAGTGCTCGCTGACCGGCAACTTCTTGGTCAGCCGGGAAATCAGCCCGGACTCGGAGCCCTCTTCCTCGTCCTCGCCCGAGTCTGTTGCCTGCTTCCAGGCGGTCCAGAGCAGGAACGCCCCGAAGATGTAGAAGACCCAGCTGAACTGGGCGATCAGCGTCGCGCCCAGCAAGATGAAGATGCCCCGCAGGATCAGCGCGATGATGATGCCGAACATCAGCACTTCCTGCTGGTACTTCCTCGGCACGGAGAACCTGGCCATGATGATGATGAAGACAAACAGGTTGTCCACGCTGAGGCTGTATTCGGTGATCCAGCCAGCCACGAATTCCTGGCCATAGTCGGGGCCGGCCTGCCAGAACAGCATGCCCGCGAAGATCAGCGCCAGGGTGACGTAGAAACCGACCCAGAGGCCGGCTTCCTTCATGGACGGCTCGTGCGGCCGCTTGACCACGTACAGCAGGTCGAACAGCAGGATGGCGCCCAGGACCACGAAGGACGTGATCTCAAAGGACAGCGATAATTGGTCCGACACGGAACCTTGCCTTTCACAGAAGATGCCGCGCGGGTGCTGTGCGCGGGTGCGAGTGTTCGCCGCAAGTCTCTCCGCCTGCCGCTCTGCGGCCAGGCCACTGCGCCCGGCGGGGCGTCGATGCCCCGCGTGTTGACGTCCACAGTGTTCGGGATACTCCCCTACGCTCGGTCAAGTGTAGCGCAGGAGCGCCCGACGACGGCGGGCGCGCACCGCCGTCGTCGTTTCACCGCCGGAAGTCCGGGCGGCAGCTGCCGAGCGCCTAGGCGTGGCCCGCGGCGCGCATCTGCCGCAGGTCCTTCTTCAGGTCCGAGACCTCGTCGCGCAGCCGGGCAGCCAGCTCAAACTGCAGCTCCGCCGCGGCGGCGTGCATCTGCTCCGTCATCTGGGCGATTAGCTCGCCCAAATCCTCGGCTGGTGCCGCGGCCAGACCGTCGCGGCGGATCTTGTCCTTGGGCACGGCGGCGGACAACCCCCGCTTGCCCTTGCCGTAGTCGAACTCCTTGAGCAGTTGCTGGGTGTCGGCGTCCTCGCGGGCCAGCTGGTCGGTGATGTCGGCGATCCGCTTCCGCAGCGGCTGCGGGTCCACCCCGTGTTTCTTGTTGTGCGCGACCTGGATCTCCCGGCGGCGGTTCGTTTCCTCGATCGCCTTGGCCATGGAGTCTGTGATCTTGTCCGCGTACATGTGCACCTGCCCCGATACGTTTCGGGCGGCACGGCCGATGGTCTGGATCAGCGAGGTGCTGCTGCGCAGGAAGCCTTCCTTGTCCGCGTCCAGGATGGCGACCAGCGAGACCTCCGGCAGGTCCAGGCCCTCGCGCAGCAGGTTGATGCCCACCAGCACGTCGAACGTGCCCATCCGCAGCTCGCGGAGCAGTTCGACCCTGCGAAGGGTGTCCACGTCGGAGTGCAGGTACTGGACCTTCACGCCGTGCTCGTTCAGGTAGTCGGTGAGATCCTCGGCCATCCGCTTGGTCAACGTGGTGACCAGGACGCGTTCGTTGCGTTCCACGCGCGCGTTGATCTCGCCCAGCAGGTCGTCGATCTGGCCCTTGGTCGGCTTGACGATGACCTCGGGGTCCACCAGGCCCGTGGGCCGGATGATCTGCTGGACATAGCCGTCGGACTTGGACAGCTCGTACTTGCCCGGCGTGGCGGAGAGGTAGACGGTCTGGCCGATCCGTTCCAGGAACTCGTCCCACTTCAGCGGCCGGTTGTCCATCGCGGACGGCAGGCGGAAACCGTAGTCCACCAGATTGCGCTTGCGGGACATGTCGCCCTCGTACATCGCGCCGATCTGCGGCACAGTAACGTGCGATTCGTCGATCACCAGCAGGAAATCGTCCGGGAAGTAATCCAGCAGGCAGTGCGGCGCGGTGCCCGGACCGCGGCCGTCGATATGCCGCGAGTAGTTCTCGATGCCGTTGCAGAACCCCATCTGCTGCATCATTTCGAGGTCATAGGTGGTGCGCATCCGCAGCCGCTGCGCCTCCACCAGCTTGTTCTGCGACTCGAGGACCTGCAGCCGGTCGCGCAGTTCGTCCTCGATGTCCCTGATCGCCCGGCTCATCCGGTCCTCACCGGCCACATAATGCGATGCCGGGAAGACGTACATTTCAGTCTCTTCGCGGATGATCTCCCCGGTAACGGGATGCAGCGTCTGGATGTTTTCGATTTCGTCCCCGAAGAACTCGATCCGCACGGCCAGTTCCTCGTACATCGGAATGATCTCCACGGTATCGCCCCGGACCCGGAACGTGCCCCGGTGGAAGTCGATGTCGTTGCGGGCATATTGCATGGCGACGAACCGGCGCAGCATGTCATCCCGGTTCATTTCCGCACCCTTGCGGAGCGTGACCATGCCCGCGATGTATTCTTCCGGCGTGCCCAGACCGTAGATGCAGGACACGGTGGCCACCACGATGACGTCGCGCCGGGTCAGCAGCGCGTTGGTGGCAGAGTGGCGCAAACGTTCGACTTCCTCATTGATGGAGGAGTCCTTCTCGATGAAGGTATCCGTCTGTGCCACGTAGGCTTCCGGCTGGTAGTAGTCGTAATAGGAGACGAAGTACTCCACGGCGTTGTTGGGCAGCAGCTCACGGAACTCGTTGGCCAACTGCGCGGCCAGGGTCTTGTTTTGCACCAGCACCAGGGTGGGCCGCTGCACCTTTTCCACCAGCCAGGCGGTGGTCGCGGACTTGCCGGTGCCGGTGGCACCGAGCAGCACGACGTCCTTCTCGCCCGCCTGGATCCGTTCGGTCAGTTCCGCGATGGCGGCCGGCTGGTCGCCGGCGGGCTGGAATTCGCTGACGACTTCGAAGGGCGCCACAACACGTTTGATGTCCTGCGCAAGACTCATGACGTTAACGGTAGACCCGATTGCGGTCAGGGTGGGTCCGGAATCGCTCTGGGCCTAACCCGGGCAGCGGATCCGCGCCTGCCTTGCCCGCTGACCATTGCCCGGTACCCGCCGCGTGCGGTAGATGTGTGGGTGCAGCCGACGACGAACGGAAGGCACGCCATGGACCTGGTTCGGACCTATCCCGAGGGTGTGACGTCGTGGATTGACGTCGAACACCGTGACCTTGAGGCGGCCAAGGACTTCTACGGCGGGATCTTTGGCTGGACCTTCGCCGAGGCCACTCCGCCGGGGGTATCTCCGCGCTATGTGATCGCCAGGCTCGACGGCCGGGACGTTGCCGGCCTCGGCGAGGGCACGGCGGGCGCCACCCCCGCGTGGAACACGTACGTCGCCGTCTTGGATTCGGAAGCGGCGGCAGAGAGGATCCGCTCCGCGGGCGGTCAGGTGCTCTCCGGCCCGGCCGACGCAGGTGACGGCGGCCGGGCGACGCTGTGTGCGGATCCGGCCGGCGTCCCGTTCCGGCTCTGGCAGGCGCGGAACCGGCCGGGTGCCCAGGCGGTCAATATGCCGGGCGCCTGGAACTTCAGCGACCTGCACGCCGCCGATCCCGCCGCAGCGTCGGCCTTCTACGGAGAGGTCTTCGGCTGGCGCTTCGACGACGTCGGTTTCGGCAGCATGATTCGCGTCCCCGGCTACGGCGACCACCTGCAGGCGACCAGTGATCCCGGCATCCGCGAGCGCCAGTCGGGCATCAACGTCCCGCCGGGATTCGCCGATGCCATCGGGTGGCTCACGGGCCTGCAGCCCGGCGAGACGGCACACTGGCACGTGGCGTTCACGGTCGCTGACCGCGACGAGACCGCCGCCGAGGCTGAACGCCGGGGCGGGACGGTGCTTGGCCAAACCACGTCCGACTGGACCCGGGATGCCCTGATCCGGGACCCGCAGGGCGCCGTGTTCACCGCCAGCCAGTTCGCCCCGTCCGCGGGGTGAGGCGGGCGCCGCTAGCTGCCGACGGCGGGCGGTTTCCACCCGGTGTCCCGGGCCCATTCGTTCATCTGCGGATCGGCCGTCCGGCTGAACCAGTCGTCCTTCGCACGTGCGTAGGCGCCGGTGGAGGGGTCGGACGCATGCTGGCCGGCGAGCCGACGCTTCTCGGCCAGATAGGCCGCAGCCGCGCGGGGGTTGGCCCGCAGCCAGTCCCGGAACAGCAGGGCGTAGCGCCACCCCGGGGAACCTGCTGCCCGGATGTGGACGTTGACGGCGCGGCCCGGGTCGGCGTTGCCGTGCAGTCTTTTCTGCCAGTCCCCGGGCTCCGGGTGCTGTGGTCTCGGGGTGTCGCGCCAGGTGCCGGGCCAGCGCGGGAAGCCGGCGGCCGCGAGTGCGTCCGCGGCGGTGTCGGCGTCGTCCAGGCTGCCCACGGTCACCTGCAGGTCCAGCACGTCCTTGGCCGGCAGCCCCGGAACGGCGGTCGAGCCAACGTGGTCGACGGCAAGGATGCGTGGGTCGGAGCGGCTGATCCGCGCCGCGAGCAGGGCTGCCTGCGCGGGCCAGTGTGGCTGGGGGTCGAGCAGGACCGGCGGGCCGGTGCGCGGAGCCAGCCGCCCGGCCAAGAGGTTGCGGTTGAAGGGCATCAGGCGTTCCGCCCAGAGCGCGTCCAGCGCCGCTGACAATTCCTCCCGGCTGCCGTTGTTTTCCAGCACGACGTCGGCGGCGGCCCGGCGTTCGGCCGGGGAGGCCTGGGCGGCGATGCGGGAGCGGGCGTCGGTTTCGCTCATGCCGCGGTCCTCCACCATGCGCCGCAGCCGCTCGGCTTCGGGCGCATCGATCACCAGCACCAGGTGGAAGGAGGGGCTCTGCCCGGTTTCCACCAGCAGCGGGATGTCCTGCACCAGGATGGCGCCCTCGCCCGCCGCCGCCGCCCGCGCGGCAGCGGTGGCGCGCACCAGCGGGTGCACGATCCCGTTCAGACGCTCGCGGTGTGCGGGATCGTTGAAGACCAGGGCACCGAGCGCCGGACGGTCAAGCCGGCCGTCGGCCGTGAGGATCCCGGGGCCGAACGCGTCGACGACGGCGCGCAGTCCGTCGGTGCCGGGCTCTACCACTTCCCGGGCGATGGCATCGGCGTCGATGAGGGTGGCGCCGAGCTCGGCCAGCCGCCGGGCAGCCAGCGATTTTCCGGCGGCGATGCCTCCGGTGAGTCCGATTCTGAGCACGGCCTTAGTCTAGCCAGCACGCGGACAGGCAACGCGCCACCACGGGCCCAACGTGCTGCGGGCGGTCCGGGCGCCGGCCCGCCCGCGTCCTTCCTCCGCACCGGGCCCGCCGTCGTCCTGCCCGGGCACCGGCCCGCCGTCGTCCTGCCTCCGCGGGCCTCGGTGCCCTGCCTCCTCCGGGCTTTGGTGCCCGGGCACGCTACTCTTCGTGCCCTTGGTCTGCGCTCATCTGGTCTTCGGCGGGCGGCGTTTCTCCGGGCGGAACGCCACCGCCGGGTTCCAGTCCGGTGATGTTCTGGCTCTCGGGATCGGGGTTGGCCGAGTCGCCTTGGTCGGCCGAGACCCGGCCTTCGTTGACGCCCTCAGGCGCGGCCGGGCCGTGGCCCTTTCCGCCTGAAACACGGGGGTCGAATTCCGGTTGGTTTTTCGCCATGGTTCCGCCGTTCGTTGCGCTTTCCGGCCGCACCGCGGGCGCGGCCCTGTGCACCCACACTAGGCACGCGTGAGCCCCCCGGACAAGGGACCGGGCGGGCGCACTAGGCTGGATCCTATGGTTCCCCCGTCCCCCGGCAGCAGCTACACCACGGTAGCCGACGAGCACCGGCACGAGATCGAAATCAAACGCTCGAGGTTCATCACGGTGCTGCGGCGGGTGGAAACTGAGCAAGAGGCCCGCGGCCTGGTCGCGGAGCTGCGCCGCGAATTCCACGACGCCCGGCACCACTGCAGTGCCTTCCTGCTGGGCCCGGACCGGGGCGTCCAGCGCTCCAACGACGACGGCGAGCCCGCCGGCACGGCCGGGGCGCCCATGCTGGAGGCCCTGCTCAAACGCGAGACGGCGCCCGGGGTGACGGACCTCAGCGACGTCGCGGCCGTCGTCGTCCGCTATTTCGGAGGCATCCTGCTGGGAGCCGGAGGACTGGTGCGGGCCTATTCGGAGTCGGTGTCGCAGGCCGTGGCGGCCGCGCCGCTGGTCCGGCGGCGCCGGATGCGCCTGTTCGCGGTGCAGGCGGCGCATGCCCACGCCGGGCGTTTGGAAAATGACCTGCGCGCGGCGGGCACCGGGGTGCTTGGCAGCGAGTACGGTGCGGACGGGGTCCGGATCAGCCTGGCGATCGACGACGAGCCCGCGGTCATTTCCCGGTTCGAGGAGCAGCTTGCCGCGCTGACCTCGGGTGGTCCGGGCGCGGAGCCGCTGGGCACGAAATGGGTGGACCTTGACTGAGCAGCCCGCGTTCGATTTTTCCGACCTCCGGCGCTGGCCGGATGTGGAGGCTGACAACCTCTTCGCCTACGACGCGGCGGACAGGTTGCTCCTGGACACCGCCGCGCCCCTGTTGGACGGCGTGGACGGCAGCCGGATCACGGTCGTCAACGACCACTACGGGGCGCTGACGCTGGCCCTCGCGGCAGCCGGCAAGCAGGGCATGCGCGTGATTCAGGACCCGCTCAGCTCCGAGCGGGCCCTGGCCAACAACGCCGCGCGGATGGGACTGGCAGGCTACCGGAATTTCCTGCTGGAACCGGCGGCGTTCGACGACGCACGGCTCGTGCTGCTGCAGTTGCCCCGCGCGCTGGATGCGCTGGAGGAGATCGCCGGCTGTATCGCGGCGGCCGTCTCGCCGGGCGTCACCGTACTGGCGGGCGGGCGCGTCAAGCACATGACCACCGCGATGAATTCCGTGCTCGGTGCCTCCTTCTCTTCCGTGACCGCGGGGCTGGCGCGGCACAAGGCACGCGTGCTCACGGCCACGGGTCCGCTGCCGGCGACGGGCGGGCGCTTTCCCCTGGCGGAAGAGCATGACGTCGGGCTGCCGGTTCCGTTGCGACTGCTTGCCTTCGGCGGCACCTTCGGCGGGCCCAAGCTGGATCCCGGGACACGGTTCCTGCTGCCCTTGTTGGCGGGCGCCCGGCAGGCGGAGCGCGCCGTCGACCTCGGTTGCGGCAACGGATCCATCGCGGCCTATCTGGCCCTCTCACGCCCGGGCATGCGGGTACTGGCCACCGACCAGTCGGCCTCCGCCGTCGCGTCGGCACGTGCAACGGCGGAAGCAAACGCCGTGGCGGACCGCGTGCAGGTTTGCCGGGACGATGCGCTGTCCACACTACCGGCGGCCTCTGAGCAGCTGGTGGTGCTCAACCCGCCGTTCCACATTGGCAACGCCGTGCACGCGGGCATCGCGCTGAAGCTCTTCGCCGACGCCGGGCGGGTGCTGGGGCCGGCCGGGGAACTCTGGACTGTCTGGAACAGCCACCTGGCCTACAAGCCGGCGCTGAACCGGCTCGTGGGTCCCACCCGGCAGGTGGCGAGGAACTCCAAGTTCACGGTCACCGTCAGCACACGGCGCTGAGGAGCGGCTCCCGCGTGCCGGGTGTCCCCTGCTGTGCCGCGGTTCCCGGGGCAGCCCTAGGTGCCGTAGTACCTGCGTAATTCGGCCTCTTCCTCCGGGGTGAGGCTGTCGGACGCGTCCGGCGAGGGCGAGTCCTTGATGGTGTCATGGCTGTAGGCGACATACACGTCGCGCGACTCGATGCGGGCTCCGGCGACCGGCACGAACTTTTCGCGGGTGTCGGCCAGGCCCAGGCCAACCGTGAGCCAGGTGATGGTTCCGGTCGCCGGATCCTGGTGGACCTGCCCCACTACGCCCAGTTTTTGCTGCTCGCTGTCCCACACTGTGGATCGCTGCAAGGCGTGAATGTCGACTTTTTCTGCCATGTTTTCTCCATTCCGGCCAACGGCCTGCGTGGGTGTGCGTACGTTCCTCACCCTAAATCCCACGCCTGGACCGGGCAAGGACCGCAGCAACCCCCGGGCGGGCACCGGCCGCGCAGCGACGGTCTTCCGGCGCTTAGGGAAAGGCGCCGGAGACGGCGGAACCCCCGCGCCCTGGGGGCGCGGGGGTTCCTCAGTCAGCGATGCCCGGTTGCCCCGGCGTCGAGAACCGTTGTTACTGGCCGGTCAGCTTCTCACGCAGTGCAGCCAGGGCTTCGTCGGAAGCCAGGGTGCCGCCGCTGGAGGCCGGAGCCGCCGGGGCGTCGGAGGAGTAGCTGGTCGGTGCGGCCTCGGACTCGCTCGGAGCCTCGGCTTCCTCTGCCATGGAGGCAGCAACCTGCTTCTTGTGGGCTTCCCAGCGCGCCTGGGCGTCGGCGTACTGCTGCTCCCACGCGGCGCGCTGCGCCTCGTAGCCTTCGAGCCACTCGTTGGTCTCCGGGTCGAAGCCCTCCGGGTACTTGTAGTTGCCCTGCTCGTCGTACTCGGCAGCCATGCCGTACAGGGCCGGGTCGAACTCGGAGCCCTCCGGGTCGACGCCCTCGTTGGCCTGCTTCAGGGACAGCGAGATGCGGCGGCGCTCCAGGTCGATGTCGATGACCTTGACGAAGACCTCGTCGTTGACGGAGACAACCTGCTCGGCCAGCTCCACGTGGCGCACGGCCAGCTCGGAGATGTGGACCAGGCCCTCGATGCCGTCTTCGACGCGGACGAACGCACCGAACGGAACCAGCTTGGTGACCTTGCCCGGGACGATCTGGCCCAGGGCATGGGTGCGGGCGAAGGTCTGCCACGGGTCTTCCTGGGTGGCCTTCAGGGACAGGGACACGCGCTCGCGGTCCAGGTCCACCTCGAGCACCTCGACGGTGACTTCCTGGCCAACCTCGACGACCTCGGACGGGTGGTCGATGTGCTTCCAGGACAGCTCGGAGACGTGCACCAGGCCGTCGACGCCGCCCAGGTCCACGAAGGCACCGAAGTTGACGATCGAGGAGACGACGCCCGGACGGACCTGGCCCTTCTCGAGCTTGTTGAGGAAGGTGGAGCGGACCTCGGACTGGGTCTGCTCGAGCCATGCACGGCGGGACAGCACAACGTTGTTGCGGTTCTTGTCCAGCTCGATGATCTTCGCTTCGATCTGCTGGCCGATGTACGGAGCCAGGTCGCGCACGCGGCGCATCTCGACGAGGGACGCGGGCAGGAAGCCGCGCAGGCCGATGTCGAGGATCAGGCCACCCTTAACAACCTCGATGACGGTGCCGGTAACAACGCCGTCCTCTTCCTTGACCTTCTCGATGTCGCCCCAGGCGCGCTCGTACTGAGCACGCTTCTTGGACAGGATCAGGCGGCCTTCCTTGTCTTCCTTGGTCAGCACCAGGGCTTCAACCTCGTCGCCGACGGAGACAACTTCGCCCGGGTCGACGTCGTGCTTGATGGAAAGCTCGCGGGAGGGGATGACACCTTCGGTCTTGTAACCGATGTCGAGCAGGACTTCGTCGCGGTCAACCTTGACGACAGTGCCTTCGACCAGATCGCCATCATTGAAGTACTTGATGGTCGCGTCGACGGCTGCGAGGAAGTCTTCAGCGGTACCGATGTCGTTGATGGCGACCTGCGGGGTACCGGGCTTCTCGGTGGAGGTGATGGTCATGTAGTAGGGGCTCCGATGTGGATAGTTTTCTGAGTTCCGCTGCTGCCCTGCTTCCCGGCGCGCAGCAGCATTGAACCGCTGCAGCGCAAGGGATGCATTGCCGTTTACGGAAACGGACTGATGTGTTTTGGTGAAGCTCATGGAGCCTGCCCTTCACTGAAGGGCTCTCCATACGCATTACGCGCCCAATAAGTCTAACTGGTCGCGCCAATCCCGGCAAAGCGACCCGCCTGCTCGACGGGGCAGGGTCACACCGAAACGGCGTCCGGCGGCCCCCTTCGGAAGGATCAAAAATGCGTGATGCAATACGGAGGGGTGTCCGTTGCGAACAGCCGGTCCATCCTGGACACTGCCTCCGCTGACGTACCGGAGAAGTGGCCGCCCGCCGCCAGGGTCCGCGCCCGGACTCCGCCCAGATAGAGCGAGCCCAGGGAATCCACGGGCACTGTGGCGTCGACGTCCGCGTCCTCCGGCAGCACGTCGACCACTCCCCGGCCGTCCGTGACGGTCAGCCGGTAGGCGCCGCCGCAGATGTCCAGCGGATCGGTGATCCGCAGGGTGCACGAGCCGTCGTGCAGGTACGGCCTGGCTTGGAGGGCCGCTACCGGGTCCAGCACGCGCAGCCACAACACATCTTCGACCGCCGCCACCTCGTAGCCGCGGCTGTCCGCCAGTCCCCACGCCAGCGGATCTTCCACCGGCCCTAGCGGGAACTTGATCCGTTCCACCAGGTCCAGCGACCCGAGGTAACGCCACAACTCCACGTACGCATCCTGTCCGGCGGCAACCAGGTCAGCCACTTTCACGGTGTAGGGCTTGCTGTCCCAGCCGGCAAAGCGGTAGCTGACATAGCCGTCCGGCCGGCCGTCGCCGTCGTAATGGACGGCCGCCCGCAGCGACTTGTCTTCCGACGCCTTGTCCTCGCTCCAGCGGCCGGAGACACGGAAGGCGTAACTGGCCTGGCGTCCGACCGAGCCAGGGGTTCGGGCGTGGAACCCGTTGAATATTTCCGGCGCCAGGTCCTGGAGCGAAGCCGGGTCGGCCAACTCCATCGTCCCCGTCGCCGCGGCGCGCAGCCCGAACCGTTCGCGGGCATCGATTTCCACTTCGCGGATGAACGTCGCCGCGCCAAACCCGAAGCGTCCGTAGATGGTGGCCTCGGAAGCGGTGAGCGCCGCCATCGCGAGTCCCCGGCCGGCCGCCTGCTTCAGGTCGTCGGTGATCATCCGTCGCAGCAGGCCGCGGCGCCGATGCGTCGCCCTGACCGTCACCGCGGTGATCAGGTGGGTGTCCAGCAGCTGCCCGCCGCCCACGTTCAGGGTGTTGACCATGGTGGCGTAAGTAGCGACAGGTACTTGGGGGTCCCACACGCCAGGGCGCTGCGTGTCGTCGTAGGCACCCCACAGGATTCGCTGGTCCATCCCGTAGACCCGGGCGTAGGCGGCGATGTCGGAGGCATCGGGCTTGCCGTCGTGGAACCCGAACCTGACCGCTTCGAACCAGCCGAGGGTCCTGGCGTCGGGCCGGTCGCCGTCGAGCCCGGCGGCAAACCGGTTGATGCGGATGTTTTGGCGGGTTTCCTGGGTGCGCGTGGTCACGATCTACGAGCCTAGCGGCACCTCCCCCGGTCCACCAGAGGGAGCCGCAGCCATCGCACAGAACCGTCACCGCCTCCGCGTGCCGGGGACACTGGAGGCTGGACGTGTCTAGTGTCCGGCTTCCTGCCAGTTGGCGCCGACGCCGACGGACACGTCCAACGGCACGGTCAGTTCCGCGGCGCCGCCCATTTGGGCGCGCACCAACTTCTCCACCTGTTCCCGCTCCCCCGCCGCTACTTCGAGCACGAGTTCGTCGTGGACCTGCAGCAGCATCCGGGACTTCAGTCCCTGGTGGCGCAGCTCCTCCGAGACGCCGAGCATGGCCTTCTTGATGATGTCCGCCGCCGATCCCTGGATGGGCGCGTTGAGCGCGGCCCGCTCCGACATCTCGCGCAGCTGGCGGTTGTCGCTGGCCAGGTCCGGCAGGTAACGGCGGCGGCCTTCGATCGTAGAGGTGAACCCGTCCACCCTGGCCTTGTCCACCACTCCGCGCAGATAATCGCGGACGGCGCCGAACCGCGAGAAGTATTCCTTCATCAGCGTCCGCGCCTCGTCCACGGAGATGTTCAGCTGCTTGGACAGCCCGAAGGAACTCAGCCCGTACACCAGGCCGTAGGACATGGCCTTGACCTTGGCGCGCATCTCGCTGGTGACGTCCTCGGGCGCGACCCCGAAGATGTGCGCGCCGACAAACCGGTGCAGGTCCTCGCCCGAGCGGAATGCCTCGATCAGGCCTTCGTCTCCGGACAGGTGGGCCATGATGCGCATTTCGATCTGCGAGTAGTCGGCGGTCAGCAGCAGCTCGTAGCCCTCGCCGACAACGAACGCTTCGCGGATGCGCCGGCCGGCCTCCGACCGGACCGGGATGTTCTGCAGGTTCGGGTTGATGGAGGACAGCCTGCCGGTGGCTGCCACCGTTTGCGCGTAGGTGGTGTGGATCCGCCCATCGTCCGCCACGGTCTTGCGGAGGCCTTCCACCGTCTGCCGCAGCTTTGAAGCATCGCGATAGGCGAGCAACTGGACCAGGAATTCGTTGCCCGTCTTGGCGAACAGGTCGTTGAGCGCATCGGCGTCGGTCGAATAACCGGTCTTGATCTTCTTGGTCTTCGGCAGCCCCAGCTCCTCGAACAGCACCGTCTGCAACTGCTTGGGCGAGCCGAGGTTGATTTCCTTGCCGATGATGCCGAAAGCCGCCGAGCTGGCTGCGTCGATGGTCACGGTGAAGTCGTCCACCAGCCGGTCCAGCGCGCCGGCGTCCACGGCAATGCCGTCCAATTCCATCCGCGCCAATACCAGCGACAGGGGCAGGTCAAGCCCGCCCAGCAGCTGGTTGGCGCCGCGGTCCACCAGTTGTCCGGCGAAGTGTTCGCTCAGCTGCAGCGCGGCGAATGCCTGCACGACGGCCGGTCCGGCCTTGTCATCCTCGGACAGGCCGAGCTCCAACTGCCCGTTCGCCGCGGCTTCGGGGGCCGCCACGGACATCTTCAGGTGGTACTGGGCCAGGTCCGCCAGTTCGTAGCTGCGCCGGTCCGGCTGGATGAGATAGGCCGAAATCGCGGTGTCATCGACGACGCCCAGCAGCTCGAACCCGCGCCGCGAGAGAACTTTGTAGGCGTACTTGAAGTCGTGGACGACCTTCGGCGCGTCAAGGTCGGACAGCCAGTGAGCCAGCAACTGCTCGGCGTCGGCGTCCAACGAAGTCAGCGGCACGTAGGCGGCCTGGGCGTGGGCCACCAGGGCCAGCCCGACGGCGTCGTCCCCGCCTTCCGCGGTTTCGGCCACCAACTGCAGGGCAACGTTGTGCTGGTTGGTCTCCTCCAGCCATTCCTTCAGGGCGGCCGCATCGGTGACCACCGTGTGGGCGGGGGCATTGACCTCCGTCTCGCGGACGGCGTCCTCCTCGCCGAAAAGGTCGAAGAGCCGCTTGCGCAGGGTGTTGAACTGGAGCGCATCGAAGAGTTCCTCGATGGCGGTCCGGTCGGGGTGCTGCAGCACCATGTGCTCCAGCTTCACGGGCAGGTCCAGATCCCGGAGCAGGTGGTTCAGCCGGCGGTTGCGCTTGACCGAATCGACATTGGCCCGGAGCGCCTCGCCGACCTTGCCGCCGATCGAATCCAGGTTCTCCAGAATGCCTTCGACGCCGCCGTAGAGGTTGATCCACTTCGCCGCGGTCTTGGGGCCCACGCCGGGGACGCCGGGAAGGTTGTCGGCGGTCTCACCGACGAGCGCCGCGAGATCGGCATACCGCTCCGGCCGGACGAAGTACTTGGCTTCCACCGCGTCGGCGTCCATCGGCGGGATGTCGCTGATGCCCTTCTTCGGGTACAGCACGGTGACTTTGTCCGTGATGAGCTGGAACGCGTCCCGGTCCCCGGACACCACCAGAACCTCCCAGCCGGACTTCTCCGCCCGCTCACTCAGGGTGGCGATGACGTCGTCGGCCTCGTATCCGTCCAGGGTGACGGTGGGGATCTGCATCGCCTCCATCACCTTGACGATCAGGTCCACCTGGCCGTGGAATTCCTCGGGGGTTTTGTTACGGCCGCCCTTGTACTCGGAATACTCCTCGGTTCGGAAGGTGGGAGTGTCCAGGTCAAAAGCCACGGCGATGTGGGTCGGTTCGCGCTGCTCGATCATCTTGATCAGCATGGAGGTGAAACCGTAGACGGCATTCGTGTGCTGGCCGGTATCCGTGGAGAAGTTTTCCACCGGCAGGGCGTAGAACGCGCGGAACGCCATCGAGTGGCCATCGATCAGCAGCAGGCGCTTTGGCCCCGACGCTTCGCTCTCCAGGCCGGAAACGGGGGCTCCCTCTGCCTCTACTGTCGCGGTCGCTGCGTCCGGTTTGTTAGTTTCACTCACACCTGCCAGCCTAGTTCCCATGAGCGACAAATTCACACCCGGCGACAGTGCTGCGGGACACTCGCAGGGCGCGCTTCCGGCCACGGCCGCGGCCACGATTGCCGAACTGGTCGACGCCGGTGTCCCGGAACACTTGCACCGGTGGCTGATACACACCGGGGTGGGATCGCTCGTGGTGAAGATGGGCATCGTTTTCAGCGAGATGACCCCGCAGCGCATGGTGGCAACCATGCCGGTGGAAGGAAATACTCAAGTGGCGGGCATCCTGCATGGCGGCGCACACGTGGTGCTGGCTGAAACGCTGGGGTCCTTCGCGGCGACTCTGCACGCGGGAGCCGGCCGCCACGCCGTCGGCATCGAAGTCGGCGCCAGCCATCACCGCTCCGTCTCTTCGGGCCTGGTCACCGGCACTGCGACGGCCATCCAGCTGGGGCGTTCGCTGACCGTGCACGAAGTCGTGATGACCGATGAGGACGGGCGGCGCCTCTCCACGGCGCGGATCACCAACCTGATCCGCGACAACGCGTAGGCACTCTTCGAAACCCTGGCCCGCAAGCCCGGAGGCCAGATCGGCGCACTGCTGGGATCGGCGTCAGCGCCACTCCCCCTTGCGCTGGTCAGCGCCACTCCCTCTTGTGCTGGCAATTTAGGCGGCCGACGGGGCGAGCTTGTCCCTCGGAATTTTCACTACTGCCCAACCGCCCGCAGTGCAGGCGCTCCGCCGGGCACCGTCGTCGGCGTCGTCATCGCTGTTCGCCGCGGCAGCGGCCAACGCGCCGTGAATCATTTCTGCGCTCGATGCCAAGGATGGCTGGGCGGTCCCTGCGGCCGACATCACTGTGCCCGGCGGCACCGTCTCGGTTCTGGCCTTATCGGTCTCTGACGCTCCGGTTGGCGGGGTGCCTGGTAGTGGTGGCGGGGTGGAGGTGTAGGTGTGTCCGGTGGGGGTGGTGGTTTCCACCGTGTGGTGCGGTCCGTCGAGGGGGCGGCTGGACCAGCCTTCGGCTTCCTTTGACTGGTTGCATTGTTCACACAGTCCCTGGCCGTTGGCCATGGTCGTTTCACCGCCTTGCGTCCAGGGCACGATGTGGTCGATGTGCCGGATCGGGGCGTCGCACCAGGGCCTTGCGCAGACCGCGTGGCGGGCGTGGATCATCCGGCGCATCCCGTCCGGGAATCTTCGTGCGGCCGAGTCCATCCCCAGCAGCTGCCCGGTCCCCGGCGCGGTGTAGAGGCGGCGGACCCAGACGTCCTCCACGGTGGCCTGTTTCAATACCTTGGTGCGTTGGGCCTGCTCGCGG